>JAHFGV010000031.1 GCA_023247255.1 Candidatus Omnitrophota bacterium
CTGTTCTGGAGGCGATCATCACATCCGAAGCCAGGGCGATAGCGTTCAGGGGCTCGTAGAGCCATCGGGACTGGCCAGCCGCTTCAAGTCTCCTCGCCCCTAAACCGCTGAACTCCCTTAAGGTATAGCTACCTCCAATCCATAGGGTAGGAGTCACTACAGAGCGAAGGAGCACTTGTTGGAGCCCTTGTTTTACAATCACACCCCCTACGACCCTACCCACTGTCAGGTCAAGGCCTACTCGAGCCAATCCTCCTAACCCAGCCGAAGCCATCCAAGCTCTGATAGGCCACTTAACGAATTTTCCTGCCACATCCCACTTTTCTGAATGAGCCCCCGCTTCCCAGAAATTCTGGTACGTTTCAAGAAATGATGAAGAAACTCCCTCAGGTTGATTCAGTATTCGGACGCCCATCTCTTGTCGAACATAGAATGGGTCTACATAGCCCCCCCGTGCACTTTTCATTGAGCCATCAGACCCACGAATCATGACTGGAATCACCTCGCCCTTTGGAGTATTCTTCAAGTGACTGATCAACTGGTATCGTGCTTCATCGGGAGTTAATCTTAAAAACTCCGCGTTTTTCTTGTACATTTCCGCCTTTATCTCTCTTCTAGTGAAGTCTGGTACTGCGGGGTTTATTGTTGCTTTTGCTTCATACTGCTTGGCTAACGATTCCCGAGCTTGTGCAAAATAGTCAGCTCTAATCTTAGGATCTTGCGTGCTGAACAGATGCGCAGTACCAGGACCATTTTTACTCTCGAAAATACGCACTGCCTCTTGCCCAACTGTAGCTCTCAACTTCTGGAAGCGATGAAATCCAAAATCAAGAAGGCCAAAAGCCGTAACCGGCTTCCCTGGTTTAGCTTCCCCAGTACCAGTACCTTGTGAAACAGCTTGAAGCACTGGTCCTAACGCTTCTCCTAATGACGATTTTCCATTGAACGTTTGAGGAATATACTCAGGTCCTACTATAACAACTACCGTAGGAAGTTGTTGCGCATGTTGATCAAACACATACCCAATCGCAATCTCATTATTAAGTCTCACTTCTTTCATATAAAACTCGCCTTTTTTAGTGAGTACTGGTATAACCGACGGCCCGGGATCGGTGACGCGGAACGATTCTTTGACGCCACCACCGGGGAGGGCCTCGAAGTATTGTGTGCCCTTAGCACCTGGCAAAAAGGGAATGGAAACGTCCTCGATGGTCTTGATCGTTCCTGGAGTGAGGTTGGTGCTCAAGGACGGAGTGGGGGCGTAGCTGGCTGGAGAGATCAGGCCGTCGGCGCGCTGGATGAAAGGATGCCCCTTTTCAAACTTGTAGAAGAATCCTCCGATCCCGGAGGGTATGGCTACCGATTGGTTTAACTCAAATACGCCGGACCTCACCTCGCTAACAGGGACAGAGACATCGCCGATCTTAAGTGTATTGGTCTTACTGGTCTGTTGCGGCATCGGCCCTTGACTTTTTGATACTGACGAAGTAGCGGGTAAGGCTGCGGTCGGCACAGAGTTGATCAGTGCGTTGTAAGCCGCACTAGCAACACTGCCAAAACGTCCGACTCCTGGCACTCCGTTAAAATCTTGTCGCGCAGCGGGAGCTGTCGAGGTACGCGAAAGGTCAACTGCGGCACTAGCGTTGCCGTATTTCTCTCGGATTGAAGAAACTTGTTGATCACTAAGAGGAGGAAGAGCAACCTGGATACCGGCATCAGGACTGCCGTATCTCTGTCTGAGAGAGAATATCTGCTGATCGTTAAGAGGAGGCAGGGGAACTCTAATCCCCCCTGTAGTGCTAGCGCCAGGAGGAATGAAGTTTTTACCAATGCCGCTATCAAGGCTGCCGCGGTATTGCTGTAAAACATCAGGACTGACTTCAGGAAGATCAACGAGGATGGGCTTACCGGCACAAGGTGTGGTTGCGGTGGGGCGGCAGCCACCGGTAATCTCTTTCTGCTTAGACTCGCTGAGGAGCTTGCCGTAGGAATCCGGAGTCGGAACCAAGGCAAACCGAGTGAAGAAGCGTAAAAATTCGGGAGTGGAAAGCGCCTCGCGGGTGCCGTCGGATTCGATGTACGCCACGCGGGCTTCATTGGCGTCACGCACCACGACGTAGTGATCGGCCTCGCCATCCTGCGTCAGGTCAAGGGCTGCGATCATCGGAAAGCGCAGGCTAAGCAGCTCGTCGTAGGTAAGCTCAACCGCGTTGAGCGTCAGACCATAGGATTGGGCGAGCTTGCGGACTGTGTCCATCGATATATACAAGGGACCTTTAAAGGAAAAGGGGCGAGGGGCGAGGGGCGAGGGGCGAGGAGAAGAAGTCTGTGTCATGTTTGAGGTGTCATGCGTCATGGAAGAAGAAGGACCTGAGGTGCCAGGTGAGAGGTGTGATCTGCGAGGTGAAAGATGAGAGGCGTCAGGTGAGAGGCGCGTGGAAGTTTGCGAGTCACGAGTCACAAGCGACGAGTCACGAATCGTAGGTTTTGAGTCTGAAGTCTGATCTTCCCCCGCCCCCTGTCTCTCGCCCCCTGCCCCATTTACATGAAGCTTGCCCGTCAGATAGTCGACGAGGAAACCTTGAGCGGTGAGGGTTTCGCGGGAGACGGGACGTCCGACCATCTCCAGCATCGGGGCTAAGGCATTGGACGCACAGTTGGAGCAGAGGGTCTCGGGTGCTTTGAGCCAGGACTCGATCGTCGCAATCTTCACTTCGTCGAGTGACTGCACGACGGTCGGGTCAGGCTGAATACTCAGGTTAGGGGAGATAGTGATGATTGGGGATTGGAAGAAACTACTATTAAGGTGTGGTATTTCTTGAATTGACAAATCAGCAAATTTTTTGTTATCCTGATCATGGGTGAAATGGGCCGTACGAGCGGAGGGTGGCATCGCGCTGGTGCGCGGCCCAAGTCGATACCTTGGTGTCCCGAGAGATTGGGAGGGTTCGATTCCCACACCCTCCGCATTTCTCTGCTTGACAGTTTCTGGGACCTGTGATATAAATTCTCTAGGTATCGACTTGGGTTGACTTAAGTCAGTGCCACTTACAGGAGCCTCGCGCAAATGCGCGGGGTTTTCTGTTTGCTCCACTACTTGTTCAACTACGGGAGACGGACGATGGGCGACAGACGACGAATCCTCACCCTCAGCCCCGAGCCCTGAGCCCTGAGCGCTTTGCCCTTCAGCCTTCAGCCTTGAGCCTCGAGCGGTGACTAAATTCCGAAGGAATTGGGCCACCATGAGGCTGACGGCCTGACTAATCCTGGATGCTTCAGCCTTGCGGGTTTTGATACGTTCGGGATTGAGTTGTCGCAGACGCCAGCGGGATTCCGGAGACTGAGCGAGGCGCTCCATGAGGTGCGCCAGGCGCGGGGTGCGATGGAGAAACTCGAGGGCTTCATTGAGCTCATCCGCGGTAGGTGCGCGGTTGTAGAGGTCCTCGTAAATCGTATAGATGGCCGCCGACATGGCCGTGTCCATCTGCCGACGTTGGACCTCAGAGAACTGAAGGCGCTGAAGCAGACTCGGATCGGCCCCCCACACCGCCTGCTCTAATGTGAAGACAAAGGCCAGGCTGAAGCAGAAAACCTTGGTCCGTTTGAGCTCAAGCCATCGGTCTATTCGCATCACTGCCGAGTCATCATCGTTTTGGCTGGATCCATCAAGCCTCCCCTAAAAAACTTCACCAGAATCGGACCCGCCACGATCACCATGGAGGCACCCAGGCTGAGTACCAGCGGAATGAGCATCTTCATCGGGGCTTTCTGGGCAAAACGCTCTGCCCAGTTGTACCGCTGAATTCTCATATCCTCGGAGAGAATAGGCATGGCCTGGGCAAGTCCTGTTCCCATCCGATCCACCTGAACCAGGGTACGGACAAATGCAGTAGTCTCCGGGGTGTTTAATCGAATCGCCATCTCCCGAAGCGCTTCCCTGCGGCGTCTTCCCACCCGCACTTCTTGAAGCACCACAGCCAACTCGTCTCGCAACGGACAAGGACGAAACTCCTTAACGACTTTGGTCAGAGCCCCCATCAAATCCGTTCCGGCGCCGACGCACAGCGCCAACAGATCCACGACCTCAGGCAGGTCCTGTGAAACCCGCATCCGTCTGAGTTGAATTTGCTGTCTGAGCCATAAAAGCGGCGCCAGGAATCCAACAAAGATCACAATCATCAATGTCCCGGAATTGAAGTGTTGCGCTGGCCGGCTCAAGTACCACGCAACTCCTAGCCCCACCGCGATCACAGCCACCACTTCTTGAACAGCCAAGAATTGAAACGGCTGCAAACGCAACCCTGCCATTTCGATGATCTTGCCTAGGCGCATGCTGTACCAATCCGCAAAAGGCAGAAACCGATTTACCGAGATCACTTTGTTGAGCACCTGGTGCCAGATCGAAGTGGGTCGGGTCACGGCCACTTCTGAAATCCTCTGACGGACCAAACGATGAGATTCCGTCGGTATGATGGCTACCACTATTACCCCGATACACAGAAAAACTGTGATGGAAAGCAAAGCCAAAAGCAGCATCATCGTTCTTATAGACCCTTTTTCGTCTGACTACTCATGAGTATCAGTCCTTGTATCCAATCGCCTTACAGCGGGGATCGACTAAACCGGACAAACAGAAACATCGACAAAGCCTGTACTCCAACGACTCCAGCCAGCATCATGCGCCCTTGGGGATCATTCATGAAAAAGGAGAAGTGCCCAGGATCGATGGAGTAGGTGCTGTAACTAAAGACGATCGGCAGAATGACCATGACGACTCCTTGTAATCGCGCCATAAAGGTAAGGGTCTTTATCCGCTCAATGATTTTCTTGCGCTCGCGCAGGGTGTCAATGAGCTTGGTGAAAACAGTGGTAACATCCCCTCCTGTTTCCCGCGCGACCAGAACGCCTGTGACGAACAGACTGGTTTCGTCTGAGGGCATGCGCGCTCGAAAATGGGCCATCGCTTCATCCACACTCACACCCATACTGGTCTCTTTGACGAGCAACTCAAACTCTTCGCTGATAGGAGGCGGCATTTCCTCAGCAACCACCGTAAACGACTGAAGCATGCTCATGCCCGCTCTAAGGCTGCTGCAGACTAATAGAAGCATATCCACCAGTTGAGATTGGAATTTGCTGCGGCGCACGGCGATTAACTGTTTAAGGAGTGGCCTGGGTAGAACCAAACCAACACCCATCCCTGCAAGACCAGCTCCCCACCAACCATTACTCAGCACCAATCCCATCAGCCCACAAAGAATCGGAGACACAACATAGATCCATCGTTTGCGAGGAGAAGAAATGTCATAAAGATCGAGGAAGGTTTCTTGCAGAAACAGGCGGGAAGATTCTGAAGTTCGCTTAAGGTAATAATTAATTTGTAATAACGCGCTTAGGCTTTTGGCGAGGCCCATTCCTAACAGAGCCCCTGATCCAAATGTAACTCCATAAATGAGTTGCAGCATTATCGCCTATGGGGTTACGTTCATATTTTACATATTAGATAGTTTTTATAACACATTAATATTAATATAACAGAAAAGCCGTGCACGCCTTTCGGCAGCACGGCTTCCCTCCTATCTCTTAGACACTACGAAAGGGACCGTTGCTTTGCCCGTGAACAGAAGTTCACGGCTCTACACAAGTTGTAAGGTCTTGTGCAGAGGCCCCCACGTTACCATGGGTTTGCCCTTGTCGAGAACGCAGTGTACTTTCTATGATACTTAAACAAACTACGACAAATTAACGTAAAGAAACAAGGAGGAGTAAAATACCCTTAAAGTCTAGCAGCATATTAAACGCTCTGTCAAGACCTTTTTTGAGAATTTTATTGAGAATTGGTATCTGTTTAGCTTTCTGAGACAGCGACGAGGCCAAAATCATAGCTTTCGCAACGCGCAAAGGCGGCTGAGTGCGTTCCTCGACGATAAAATGCCCTTCGAAGCATGAAATCCTCTCACAGAGCTAAACAGATACGCTTTCTGAGAGGATGTTCTGGATGTATTCGACGAGGATTTCACGCCTGAGGGTGGCATGTTCCTTCGTCGCACGTAAAACCACCTCCAGTTTGTTCTCACGCTGCCAGGTCTTGCCGATAACCACCTGAATCGGGATGCCGATGAGCTCTGCATCCTTAAACTTGCTGCCCGGTGATTGTTCCCGGTCATCTAACAACACCTCAAGGCCTGCACGCGTCAACGTCTGATAAACCGCTTCGCCCAGTTGACGATGCTCGGCATTCATTTCCAACACGCTGACCAGAACCTGAAAAGGAGCCAGACCAAATGGCCACACGATCCCTTGGGCATCATGACGTTGTTCGAGAACCGCAGCCACGATGCGATTGACGCCGATACCATAGCAACCCATGATCACCGGACGGAGGATTCCCTTCTCATCTTGAAACATTGCTCCTAAGGCTTGGCTGTACTTCGTCCCCAGTTTGAAAACATGGCCTACCTCAATGGCACGGATGAATTCTATGCGCTTGCTACATCGAGGGCAGGGATCGTCCGCATCCACCATCCGTAGGTCCGCCACGAGGCTTGCCTGAAAGTCCCGCCCGGAATTGACGTTGACGAGATGCGTATCAGCCTTGTTGGCACCGGTGACGGCGTTGACCATCTCCATAACGGTAGGGTCGACGAGCAATCGAACGCCTGCAAGGTTCACGGGACCAGTAAACCCCAAAGGTCCCTTGCTGAGCGACTCTATGGTCTGGGCGTTGGAGAGTTTCAAGGAAACTGTCTGTAGCAGACGTGCCAGTTTCGCTTCGTTGACCTCATGATCGCCGCGCACCAAAACCGCCACATGCTCGGAGCCGACGTCGTAGAGTAGCGTCTTGATCAATTGGGATGCGGGAACTTTCAAGAACCGACTCACCTGCTCGACCGTATGCTGTCCTGGCGTATGAACCTCCTCAAGGGGCTCGGGAGACAGGGGGGGCGGGGGGCGGGTGGCATGGGACGGGGGGCACATCGCTGCTTCCAGATTTGCAGCATATCCACATCCCTGGCATCTGACGACGCGGTCTTCGCCGTTTTCGGAAGGCGCCATGAACTCATGCGAAACGTTGCCACCCATCGCACCTGGATCGGCTTCGCAGATAACCACGTTGAGGCCACAGCGCTCAAAGATGCGTTGGTAGGCCCGGTACATCGTTTGATAACTGCGATCGAGCCCCACCTCATCGACGTCAAAACTGTAGGCGTCTTTCATCAGAAATTCCTTGGAGCGGATGACCCCGCCCCGTGGTCTTGGCTCATCGCGATACTTGGTTTGGATCTGATAGAGGCTCACCGGCAGCTGCTTGTAGGAGCGTAGCTCTTTGGCCAGATCGGTGATGACTTCCTCGTGGGTGGGGCCTAAGGCCAGTTCTTTTCCCGTTCGATCTTTGATACGGATGAGAACATTCCCAAGAACCTTGTCCCGTCCGGTCTGTTTCCAAAGTTCCATGGGAATCAAAGCAGGCAGCAAGACTTCCTGGGCTCCGGCGCGGTTCATTTCTTCCCGGACGATGCCGAGTGCTTTCTGAAGCGCACGCAGCCCGAAAGGCAGATAGGAGTAAGCCCCAGATCCCAGACGGCGGATGAGACCAGCCCGGAGCATCAGCTTGTGGCTGATGACCTCAGCCTCTTTGGGATCTTCACGGAGCGTAGGGAGAAAGTATTGAGACCACTTCAACATTCAGCACACAGCAATGAACTATCAGCACTTAATACAAACGAATTATCTAACGCGACAATGCCAGCAGATAGCTCGATAGCAAATAGCTTGCAAATAGCACAGAGAGAATGACACCGAATCCCCTGTCCTTCGTCTATCTGCTAACTGAGGTTTTGCAAAATGCATCGCGATTAGTGGCAGTGCTCATGTCTGTTTCATGAGTCATGGAAAGCAAAAGGCGTACTTTGGCCGTGCTTGAGATGCCTGTTTATTTTCTGCTTTTTTCATGACACATAACACATGACTCAGGAAACAGACGTGAGCACTGGATCTTAGGAACATGACACAACACTCGGTCGACGCGTTGGCTATTTTTGCAAAAGCCCAGTGCTAAGTGCTATCTGCCGTTTGCTGAATCAGTTGCTCTACTTCGTTGAGGAGGGCATCGACCATTTCAGATTCGGCGACGCGACGGATCTGCTTGCCCTTACGATAGATGACCCCGATGCCACCGCCGCCGGCAAGACCGACGTCGGCATGCTCCGACTCACCGGGCCCATTGACGACGCAGCCCATGACGGCTACGGTGAGATCTAAACAACGGGGATCCTGCTTTGCCAATGCGCTCAATCTCTGTTCCACTTGCTTAGCGATCCCGACTACATCGATCTCACAGCGTCCGCAGGAGGGACAGGCGATGACGTTGGTTCCAAAGCGACGCAACTCAAGCGAGGAAAGAATCCGCTGGGCGACTTTGACTTCTTCGATGGGATCACCCGTGATGGATACGCGAATCGTATCGCCGATACCCTCAGCCAGCAAGGCACCGATGCCGATCGAGGATTTAACCGTGGAGGCCTCAGGCAAGCCCGCCTCGGTGACACCCAGATGAAAGGGATAGTCGCACAACTGCGCCAGGCGTCGGTAGGCAGAGAGCACCTGGCGCACATCCGAGGACTTAAGCGACAGAACGATGTCGTAGAATCCAAAGCCCTCAAGGAGGCGAACCGATTTGAGCGCGCTGTGCACCATGGCCTCGATGAGATCATCCGAGAAGGCTGCCTCGCATTCCGGATCGAGCGAGCCGACGTTGACGCCGATGCGGATGGGGATTCCACGTTCCTTGGCCCGATCCACGACGTCGCGGACGCGCTGAGGATTGCGGATGTTGCCCGGATTCCAGCGGATCTTGTCGAATCCAGCCTCAATCGCCGCGATGGCAAACTGCGGATGAAAGTGAATATCGGCAACCAGCGGGACCTTATTGGCCTCACGGCGGATGTCCGGCAGGGCCTTTGCGGCTTCAATCGTCGGCACAGCGACGCGCACGATCTCACAACCCGCCGTCGCCAAAGCACGGATCTGTCGCACCGTGGCTTCGACGTCCGTCGTGTCTGTCTTCGTCATCGACTGGATCGACACGGATGCCTCGCCGCCGATCGTAATCGAGGAAACCCTCACGCTTCGTGTCTTACGGCGTCCGATAGATGGTGTCATGGGTAACGGGTGCGGGGTTAAGAACAAATATGGAAATCAGACGCCTAACAGGCTGTTGAAAAACTCATCTTCTCTCTAGGCTGAGAGAACTTTCGATTGTAGATTTTCGATTGTCGATTGAAAAACATCCGTTTAATCAGAAATCGACGATCGTCAATCGACAATTCTGTCGGCTCTCTTGATTGGTTGGGCTACGCCTGCGTCGTCACTCCTTGCATCTGGCCATCTTTCAGTGCAACGCGGCCATGTGCTCATTATGTTATCTAACAAGGCCCTGGTTCTTCGTCAATCGAACGGTCGGTAAGCTTCGCGTGTTGCTCTTGGGCATTTGCGGTGCAATGGCGGATGACCCCCGTATCATCGAGATAGAAACCTCGAGTACCAGACGTATGAAGTTTTATCGGCGTAGCGGTAATCGCATACTCTCCAGGGCCGTCTGAGGTATCTGAGGTATAGGTAGAGGTATAGGTAAAGGAATATCCCCGTTGGTCGTAATCCGTTAAACTCCCTGAGGTCCGAAAGGAGGCTGGGGCGTAGGATTGCGTCCCTACAGGCGACAGGGCAATGCCCCAGTCGGACGTCTGGGGATAGTGCGCGTTCACAGACCGATAGGCTTCCAGGGAAGCCCCTAAGGCCCGAAGATTCCCAACGGCTGCGGATTCGTTGGCCGTTGTTCGAGCCCGAACGAAATTGGGAATGGCAATAGCCGCTATCATGGCGATGAAGAATATCGGAAGGGTGAGCAGGACGTTGGGAACGAGCAGGGTTCCAAGCCCCTTCCACGTTGAGAAGCGGTGGACCTCGCCTAAGGTATGACAGGCCAGTACCACGCGCCAGATCCAGGCTATGACCGCAAGAGATACCAAGCCTACCGTCAATACCGTGGGCCAGTCCTCGGGTCCATTGCCTTGGCCGAGTGAGATCACCAACACCGCTATCCAAACGGCAAGGACGACCAAACTCGGCACCTCAACCCAGGCAATGGCCGCACGGACCTCCACGGCATTGGCCTTTCCGCCAAACCAACTGCCGACCCAGCGATAGAGCCATCCAAAAAAATAGAGCCCGATTACGCCGAAAATCCCGCCCAAGATGCCAGCAATCCCGATGGCTATTGGCAGGGGTATCGGAACCCTCGACTGGCCGATTTGGATCAGGGTATTCGCCACTCCGGTGGCGATGGCAAGAGGCAGGACAAAGTTCCTGGGATTGGTGTCCACGATCTGACGGATCGTCTGACGAGGATGAAACCAGATCGACGTCCACGGATTCATGGATTACACCTTCGTAGATCGTGAGCCGGCAATGCCTTTTGTCTCTCGTCGTTCATGGAAGTTTGCAAGTCACCCGTTACAAACGACGAGTCACGAATCGTGGGTTCCGCGTTTGAAGTCTGCTGACTGCCGCGTGCTACGGTTAGCGATGCAACAGCCGTTGGAGATCGTTGATGGAGACCATTAAGACGAAGCTAACCAGCACCGCCAAGCTGACCATCGCGGCACGTTCCTGAACCGTAGGACTGACCGGCTTGCCACGCAGCTTTTCGATGGCAAGAAACAACAAGTGCCCGCCGTCAAGAATCGGAATGGGAAAGACGTTGAAGATCGCCAAGCTCAAGCTGAAGAGACTGGTGAGATAAAGCAACGGGCCCAAGCCCACGCGTGCCGCCTCAGAGGTCAGGTGCAAAATGCCGATGGGACCGGTTACCGTTTCGCGCATGGACATCTGCCGCGTCACCAAAGCCACAAGAGAAGTCAAGGTCTGTATCGTCCAATCGCAGATGGTAGTGATCGAAAGGCCCAGCGCCTCCACAGGCCCGGCGCGATAGGAACCCGCGCCGATACCGATCAAGCCAATCGTCTTGACCGTCGCTTTTGTCCCGGTGACTGGTTCCGAAATGGGAACGATGGGCAGCATCAACACTCGGCCATTACGTTTTAATCGAAGCTGTATCGCACGCTCGGGGGATTTGCGAATGATCGCGGTCATTTGATCCCATGTCCGCACCGCACGAGCGTCGATCGCCAGGATGCGGTCACCGGTGAGGAGCCCTGCTTCTTGGGCTGGCATGCCATCGGTCACCTCACCCACCACGGGCAAGACACCGGGATAGCCGATCATGAAGAAGACCCACAGAACGATCCAGGCTACGAGATAATTCACTGCTGGCCCAGCCGCCACGATGATTGCCCGTTTGCCGACGGACTTCTCCTGATAGTCTCCCGGCTGAGGAGGTTGATCGGTCCGCTGCTCCCCAGCCATTTTGACGTAGCCGCCCAAGGGAACCCAGGAAAGCCAATACTCGGTGTCGCCCCGGCACCAGCCTACGATCTTGGGACCGAATCCGATGGAAAAACGCAGGATGCGCACTCCCATCCGACGGGCGATCAAAAAATGCCCCACTTCATGCACCAGAACCAGAAACCCGAAAACACACAGAACGATCAACCAAATTCCAAACTCGCTCAGCGCATGGACCATTGGTGGATGAACCTTTCCGCTTTTTGGCGCGACTCGGCGTCGATATGGAGAACGTCTTCAAGGGTTGGCTGCGAAATCGATGGGTGATCTTCTAACGTTTCCTCAATCACCCTCGGGATGTCTGCGAATGAAATCTGATCGCTCAGATAGGCGCCAACCGCCACATCATTAGCCCCATTTAAAGCAATGCAGGCACTGCTTCCCAAATCCGCCGCGTCCCAGGCGAGTTTCAGACAGGGAAACCGAACCGGATCCGGTTCGCTGAAATGAAGATTACCCAGGCGCGTCACATCCATCCGTGGAAACGGCGCATCCCACCGCTGGGGAACGCTCAGGGCGTACTGAATCGGCAGCCGCATGTCACAGGGACTCAGTTGCGCCAATGCGGTGCCATCGACCAACTCGACCAAGGCATGCACAACGGCCTGCGGATGAATCACCACTCGCAGGGACTGAAGGGGCACATCAAAAAGCCATCTCGCTTCGATCAGCTCCAGGCCTTTATTCATCAGCGTCGCGGAGTCCACCGTGATCTTCGGCCCCATCTGCCAACGGGGATGGGCTAACACCACTTCTCTACTCACGCAGGCCATGGCCGAAGCCGGCATATCCCACAGCGGGCCTCCACTTCCCGTGATGGTCATGCGACTGATCTGACGGCGCTCGATACCCTGCAGGCACTGCAACAAAGCCGCATGTTCGCTATCAATCGGGATCAGGGTCGTGCCGTGTTCCTTGACAAGGCGCATAATAAGAAAACCAGCCATCACTAACAATTCCTTCGACGCCAGGGCGATTCGTTTTCCGGCTTGGATCGCACGCACCAAAGGAACCAGCCCATCTGGGCCGGAGGTGGCGATCACGACAATATCGACTTCAGGATGGAGTGCCATCTCAAGCAGCCCCTCGGGACCAGCCAAAATCCGGGTTGATCCTGTCACCATCCGCCGCAGTTCATCCGCCTTATCTGCATCCCAGACCGTCGCAAAAGAGGGATTCAAATCCCTGATCTGCTCAGCCACAATCTGGATGCGTGAGCGCGCGGCAATTCCCACAAGCCGGAGTTTGTCAGGATGATGCGCGATCACATCCAATGTATTGCGCCCGATCGACCCTGTCGAGCCAAGAACGGCGATGCGCTTCATATCGTAACCCGTGACACGTGACACGTAACACGCGACAGGTACAACGTGCAACTTGCAACGTGCAACGTGTCACTGAAATACTCAGCCATAGATGAGGATCCCATAGAACAAAGGCGCGGTAAAAAGAAGACTGTCGATGACGTCGAGGACTCCCCCGAGCCCTGGCATCAGTGAACCGGTATCTTTGACCTGGCAGTCTCGTTTGATCAAAGACTCAGCCATATCCCCCAACTGGCCTATCAGCCCTAGAAAACCTCCCAACAAAAGGCACCCTGCGGGAGAAAGCTCGCGCCCCAGCATGGGTTGGGCGAACACGGCACTGGCGCCGCTGGCAAAGATCCCTCCAATTAAGCCTTCAATCGTCTTGCGGGGACTTATGCGCGGCAGCAGACGATGGCGCCCAAGCGTCTTACCGACCAGATAAGCACCCGCATCCCCCATTTTAGTGACGACGATCAGAAACAGAACCAACCAGGCCCCCTGATGAGGATCCAGCGCCCGGATGTAAAAAAAGTAGCTGAACAGCGCCGGGATGTAGGCCAGGCCGAAGAGGGTGGTCGCCATACCGCTTAATGCTTCAAACGTATTCTCACGCGTCAATTGACGGATAAAAACGATCACGATGGTCGCCGGCCAGAAGATGTCCCACAACCAGCTGATGAAAGTGGCGTCGGTTCCCAAAATCGGCGTCGACATCAAGCCGGGTTTGACCAATGACCGCCAAGCCACCAGACCCGTAAAGACAACCCCCAGACTGATGCTCAACGGCCGATGGACCAGAATGCCGCGGTGACGCGCCATCGTGAAAAACTCATAGAGGGCCGCCGTCACAAACCACACGATCACACAGGCGTATATCCATAGGGGAGACCAAAACAGCGTAGCGAGCACGATCCCGATGAGAATCGCAGAGCTCAGTAATCGTCCCACCAACCCTTTCATCGAATGGTACCGACACCGTCCTGTGATGAGTCCGCTTCAGCCTCATCGCTCGATGGTAAAACTGGGGTGTGGGCAGACGGCACTTCACAAAAGCCGCCTTGCGTCCTTCCGAAACGCCGTTCACGCCGAGCATAGTCGGTGATTGCAGCCACCAAATCTTGCTTGGAGAAATCCGGCCATAAGGTCGCAGTCACGTAGAGTTCCGTATAGGAACTCTGCCACAGGAGAAAATTGGAAAGCCGCTGCTCTCCAGAGGTTCGAATCAAAAGATCGGGGTCGGGCCATGGAGCCGTATCCAGCTGCTGGGAAAAACGCTCTTCATCAATCTCCTGTGGCTGGAGAGATCCGGCTTGCACCCTCTGGGCAAGTCGACGCACAGCATCAATGATTTCCTGACGCCCCCCATAACTGATGGCGAGAATCAAAGTCATTCGGTCAAACGAGGCAGTCTGGGCAATGATTTCTTGGAGGGTGGCGCGTTGCGCAGCGGGAAGCTCTTTCAGACGTCCGATGGCCTGTAGACGAACCTGGTGTCGCCGCAATTTGGGCAACTCCCGTCGGAGGAAAACATCCAAAAGCCCCATCAGATCGCCCACTTCTTCAGGAGAACGATTCCAATTCTCCCAGGAAAAAGCGTAGAGAGTCAGAACGCGCACTCCCAGTTCACAACAGGCTTCCACGGTCCGACTCACGGCCTCAGCCCCTGCATGATGACCCGCGTAGCGAGGCAGCCCACGGGCTTTGGCCCACCGACCATTGCCGTCCATGATAATCGCAATATGGGTCGGGATGGGGGTGGCAATCATATTTTCTACAGACTATTGCGACACAGCTACTGTTGGCTCAGCGTTCTGTTGTAGGGTTCGCAAACGTCCCAATTCCACCTGCATCTGGTCAATCACGCGTTGGGTATGTTCCAGTTGCGTTTTGACTTGCTCCGATGAATGGTGGGATCGGGTCAACTCGACCTTCAACTGCTCAGTGGTCCTCAGACGTTCATCCGCCTGTTGCTTGAGCATCTGACGTTGCTGGATCAGCCGATCGATTTCCTGTTGGAGATCACCCACCGCTGATTTGAGGGTCTGGCGATCCAGACGCGTTTCATCCAGCTCGGTGCCTACCACAGCCAACGCAACCATCAACACCACCGTTGCACCACCGAGCAGGCTCAACACAATCCCAATGCCGCGACGTGTCATTGCGAGGAACAATAGAGGATCACTTGACGTAAGACGTCTTCTTCCGGGAGTTCTGTTTCTCGGCCTGAGCCTGGTAGGAAGCGCTCGATTCCTTGGGCAAGAGCACAATTTCCACCCGCCGGTTCTTTTTGCGTCCTTCCGCAGTATCATTGGACGCAATCGGACGCTCCTCACCGTTGCCAACCACAATCAGACGACTGTCCGCAATGCCGTGCTGGTGAGTGAGATACTCGGACACGGCCTTGGCACGCGCCATCGACAACTCCTTGTTACTGGCCCATCCGGAGTGAGTGATGGGAACGTTATCCGTATGGCCTTCGATCCCTACCGGCTGATTGGGAAATTCTTGCAACACTTTCGCTACTTTGTCCAGTACCTCGGTTCGTCGCAGGATGGCCTTTCCGGAATCAAAAAGCACTTGATCCACCAAACGGGCGACCAGCCCGCGTTCATCATATCCCACTTCGGCTTGTGAAGAACCCAGTTGAGCCTCCATGAGGGTCTTGGCCCGACGCAGTTCATCCGCTTCTTCTGTTTTAAGGTGTGCGAGGGTCTTAAACTGTTCCAGTTGATCGCCAAGCTCCTTGAGCCGTTGGATATCCCAAGGGGAACGTTTTGCAAAATGAACGGCGCATCCCACACTACCCATGAGAGCCACCACCACCATAGCCTTTGCCAAACGCTTCATCCCTAACCTCCTCGTCAGTGCCCTCACTGCACACAATCTTCACTAAGAGTGCCTAACCTATTGAGTTTTTCAGAAAGAATGGACGTATTTCGTCGTCGATAGAACCGTCCATTCTTTCTGAAAAGTTCGATAATGAGCCCATCGACAATTGCGTTCGCTTGTATCTGCCGCAGCACGGCTTTACCCTACTCACCCTTCACCCATGAGCGCTTAGCTGATTCTTTCTTTGGAACTGAGGTTTTGCAAAATGCATCGAGATTAGTGGCCAAGTGGCCCATGGCTAGGAAGAAAGTAAATCATGGTTTTAATATCCACTACTCACGTCTGTTTCATGAGTCATGTGTCAGGTGTCATGAAAAAGCAGAAAATAAACAGGTGTCTCAAGCATAGCCAAAGGGCTCCTTTTGCTTTCCATGACTCATGACACATGAAACATGATACAACACTCGGTCAACGCGTTGGCTATTTTTGCAAAAGCCCAGTTTGGAAGCTAACCTAACATAGGGGCATAGACTCGTCAAGGCAAGACCCTGTCGCTGTCGCAAGACCCATTGAGCTTCGCGAGATTCCATGACAGGAATTCAGATCTTGCGAAGCCCAGACTGGCCAACATCAACAATCCCTTTTACCAGGAACCTACGGAACCTACTTTGAAGGCTTGCTCTCGTTTGGAACCGGTGGACACAAGACAAATGGGCACCTCTAATAGATTCTCCAGTCGCCTGAGATACCCTTGGGCCCCTTGCGGTAGCTCTTCGAAGCGCTCCGCTAAACTTGTGTCGGCGCACCAACCCGGTAACGACTCATAACAGGGCTCAGCATCCCAAAGCAATTCCGTATCGGATGGAAACTCCTGAATCGTGTGCGTGCCGATTTTGTAGCCCACGCAGACTTGAATCGTTTCCATCTCATCCAAGACATCTAACTTGGTAACAGCAATCGCCTCGACTCCATTGATCCCGATCGCATGGCGGGCGACGATCGCATCGAACCAGCCACAACGGCGGGGACGTCCGGTCGTGGCACCAAATTCCTGTCCCTTGGTACGAATCTTCTCCATCAATCCCGGAGGAAATTCGCTAGGCAGAGGACCTTCCCCCACACGCGTCGTATAGGCTTTCACCACGCCGATCACCTTGTCGATGGCCGTCGGGGCCACACCCGCACCGGTACAGACACCCCCTGCCGTCGCGTTCGATGAGGTCACATAGGGATAGGTTCCGTAATCAAGATCCAGCATCGTGCCCTGAGCTCCCTCAAAAAGGATGTGCTTACCTTCAGCCATGGCCTGTCTGAGAAATCGAATCCCATTGACGCTATGCGGCTTTAAGACGCGGGCGTACTGAGAATAGCGATCGAGCAATTCCTCGTACGCCATCGGAGGTTCATGATACAGGGCTTGAAATATCCGGTTTTTCTCTTCCACGACCTGCCTGAGTTTTTTGGGAAAGCTCTTCGGATTGCACAGATCGGCGACACGAATCCCGCATCGAGCCACCTTATCGACATAACACGGACCGATCCCGCGTCCGGTGGTGCCCAGCCGACGACCCAATCGAGACGCTTCTTCCAACAGATCCAGCCGTTTGTGGTAGGGAAAAATCAGATGGGACTGATCGCTGATCTTCACCACCTGTTCCACATCCACGCCCCGGCTACGCAATCGTTCCATCTCTTGCAGCAAGGCCTCGGGATCGATCACCACCCCGTTGCCGATCAATCCGATCTTGCCCGGATGCAACAGCCCCGAAGGAATCAAGTGGAAGATGAACTCCTCTCCTTCAACGATTACCGTATGTCCTGCGTTGTTACCTCCTTGATAGCGAACCAGAATATCCACATCGGTGCACAGGACATCGATAACCTTGCCCTTGCCTTCGTCACCCCATTGGACCCCGACAACGACGATGTTCATTGTGGCAAATGAAGCAGATAGCACTGAGCACATAGCAAATAGCAATGCATTCTTCTCTTTTCTCTATCTGACATTTGCTGTCTGCTATGTGCTGCTTCAGAGCTTGATGAGTTTGACATCGAGAACGTGTTTGAGAGTCTTGATGCGCTCAAGAACCTTGGAAGAAACGGGATGATCGATGGTCACGACGGTGATGGCTGTGCCGCCTGGCTTGTCCCGACCATTACTCATGCCGGCAATGTTGATCGAAGCTTCCCCCAGCAACGTACCGAGGCTGCCGATGAGTCCAGGCTTATCCTTGTTCTTGAGGAACAAAAGACAGCCTGTGGGGCTGACCTCCACATCATAGCGATCGATCTTGACGATACGCGGCTGTCGGCGAGCCGAGAGGGTGCCCTGCAAGGAAAGGCTGGCACCCGATGTGCCATTGCTGAACACATCCAGCGCCAGCAGGCTGACGAACTCCTCCGTTCGGCTGGCTTTAGCTTCGACAACCTTCAGGCCCCGCTCGGAGGCAATCACCGAGGCATTCACGTAGTTGACATTCTCACCCACAATGGGAGACAAAAGCCCTTTGAGGACCGCCAGCGTCACCGCAGAAGTGTCCTGAGCCGTCATCTCTCCGGCATACGTCACCCGGACCTCGGAGATTTTTCCTCCCGAAAGCTGGGTCGCGATCGATCCCAACCGCTCCCCTAGAATGATGTAAGGCTCCAATACCTTCAGGGTTTGGGCATCCACCGAAGGCATATTCACCGCGTTGCGGATTCCCCGCCCGAGCAAAGCATCGGCCACCTGTTTGGCTACCTCAATGGCGACGTTCAGTTGGGCCTCCTGAGTGGAGGCGCCCAAATGGGGCGTGCACACAACAGAATCGAGCATGACCAGAGGATTGCTTTTCGGCGGTTCCTGCTCGAAAACATCCAACGCCGCTCCAGCGAGCTTACCCCCCACGATCGCTTGGTGCAGGGCTTCTTCATCGATGATCCCTCCGCGAGCGCAATTGATCAGCCTTGCTGTGCGCCTCATCGTGGCGATGGCTTTCGCATCAATCAGATGCCGGGTCTCAGCCGTCAGGGGGGTATGCACCGTGATGAAGTCAGATTCGGCACACAGTTGGCTTAACTCGGCCATGGGGATATCGATCTGTTGTAAACGGTCCTTCGATAGAAACGGGTCATAGGCCAACACGCGCATCCCAAAGGCCTGTGCTCGCTTGGCCACCTCTGTGCCGATCTTGCCCAATCCGACGATTCCTAATGTTTTTCCAAACAATTCCGTGCCGATGAATTTCGATCGCTCCCACAATCCCGCACGCAAAGAAGCGTTCGCCTGAGGAATCATACGGGCCATCGAAAGCAACAGGCTCATCGTATGCTCGGCGGTGGACATCGTGTTTCCGGCGGGCACGTTCATCACGACAATCCCGCGCTGGGTGGCGGCCTGGGTGTCAATGTTATCGACCCCGACACCGGCTCGCCCAATGACCTTAAGCCGCGCGGCCTTGGCGATGACTTCGGCTGTCACCTTGGTCGCGCTGCGGACCACTAAACCGTCGTAGGGTCCGATGATCTGGGCGAGATCTTTGCTACTTAAATCCGTCCGTACATCAACCTTCAAGCCTGCTTCAGCCTTGAGCACATTTATTCCGTCCTCGGACAGGTGATCCGCAATCAACACCCGCATCTGTACCATCTATCTTCCTCACTTTTCGGATTTTCGATAGCGGATTTCTTGCGTCGTCCAATCCGCGTTTGAAACCTATTGTGTGCTCCGTCGCTCAAGCTGTCACTGAGGTTTTGCAAAATGCATCGAGATTAGTGGCCAAGTGGCCCATGGCCAGGAAGAAAGTAAATCATGGTTTTAATATCCACTACTCACGTCTGTTTCATGAGTCATGTGTCAGGTGTCATGAAAAAGCAGAAAATAAACAGGCGTCTCAAGCATGGCCAAAGGGCTCCTTTTGCTTTCCATGACTCATGACACATAAACCATGAAACAGTCTTTCATAACACATGACTCATGAAACATGACACAATCCTCATTACTTCTCTTGGAATAGGACACAACACTCGGTCAACGCGTTGGCTATTTTTACAAAAGCCCAGCTGTTATTTCTTAGGGGGCTTTCCGTAGATGACTTGATCGATGAGGCCGTATTCTTTGGCTTCTTCGGCAGACATAAAGTAGTCCCGATCGGTATCCCGTTCGATCTTTTCCATGGACTGGGCTGTGTGTTTGACGAGCAGCTCATTGATCTTCTCGCGCAACCGAAGAATCTCCCGCGCCTGAATGGAAATATCCGTTGCCGCTCCCTGTACCCCACCCCAGGGCTGGTGAATCATGATGCGGGCATCGGGCAGAGCGAAGCGCTTGCCCTTTGTCCCCGCCGTAAGCAACAGCGCCCCCATGCTCGCGGCTTGCCCAATACAGTAAGTCGCCACCGACGGTTTTACAAACTGTATCGTGTCGTAGATCGCAAGGCCGGCCGTCACCGAGCCTCCAGGGGTATTGATGTAGACATCGATGTCCTTATCCGGATCTTCCATCTGGAGAAACAGCAATTGGGCAATGATGAGGTTGGAAACAATATCATCGATAGGCATCCCGATGAATACGATCCGATCCTTGAGCAACCGCGAGTAGATATCGTAGGCCCGCTCCCCCCGCGGGGACTGCTCCACCACCATAGGCACCAACATCTGTCCATGAGTCGTCATTCTTCTCACCTCCCTCTGTTACTAAATGCGCCCCAGATTGAATCTTAACATTGGGGCGCATTTACCCTGAGCGAAGTCGAAGGGTAACCCCTCGACGCGCTGCGCTTGTTCGGGGTAAATGGGACCACCCCGAATGTTAAGTTGCATTGATGGTTCCATTTATGTCATGTTCCAAGAGGAGAAACAATGAGGATTGTGTCCTGTTTCATGAGTCATGTGTCATGGAACGACAGCAGATGGGAAGTCTTTCATGGCACATGACACATAAAACATGAAACAGTCTTTCATGACACCTGACACATCGACCATGACACAGTACTAGCAGGCTGCGGAAGAACCCTGTTTGCTTAAGGTGTTTGGCTTAAGGCCCAACGAATCGTCGATTGTCAATCGTCGATTTGTTGCGTTTTCCAATCGAAAATCTACAATCGAAAATTCTCTCAGCCTTGAGCGCTGCGGGACTTTTTCCGCAGCCTGCTAGGGCTTTGGGCCAACGGCTTTGTCAGGCGTTGATGATCCGCTGATCGCTTCTTTCATCAAAAAAGCCATCGTCTTCTGACGACGGATGGTCGCTATCACCGAAGGCCACAGGCCTTGCTGATCAAATATCTTCCGAACCTCGGAAGGATCCTTACGCCACTGACGAGCCAGTTGCCACAAACGTTCCATCGCTTCTTGGGAAGTCACGCGGATCGATTCCTTCACGGCAATCCGGTCCAGGAGAAAATCCAGTCGGACTAATTGCTGGGCTGTCTGGCGCAGTTGACCGGTAAATTTCTCCAACTCTTGAGGGACGGCCTCTTCAGAAATACCAGAAAGAAGAAGACGGGTTTTGAATTCCTGAGTGAGACGATCCGTCTGGCGGCTGACGAGTTGTGCGGGAACCTCAAACGCATGGCGTCGGAGCAGCTCCTCGCACAAGGAAGACTCCATTGTCTGTCGCTGGGCTTGTCGTTTTTGCTCCCGGAGTTTGCCTTCGAGGTAGGCCCGCAGCCGTTCGAGATTGGGATAGCCCGCATCCTTGGCCAGTTCATCATCGAGATTGGGAAGTCGTTGCTGCTTACCTTGGCCGTTCTCGGTAGGAACCAACTGCGCCATCGATTCCCGAATCTTCTCCAGGGCCTGGTTGATTTCATCGGCAGTGACGGTGATGTCCTGTGCGCTGAGGGGAATTCCTTTGTATGACCCCAACTCAAATGACGGTTCCACATCGAGCTGGGCTTCCAGGCGTAGCCCGTCTGCCTCGTTGAAATCAACCCGTCTGACTTCAATCGAACCGACCGGTTTGAGACCATGCGTCTTAACGGCCTGCTCAAGGGCCTGCTGGGTAGCCCGTTGCAGGCTATCCTGATGGATGGTTTGGGTGTAGCGATTCTCAACCAATTGCGCCGGTGCTTTTCCTTGGCGAAATCCAGGAAGCTTCGCCTGCTTCTGGAGCTCTGTCACCACAGCCTGTCGAATGGCGGTGAATTCCTCATGCGTGACATGGACATGGAGTGCTTTGCGACATAAACCCGCTTCCGTAACCGAGGCGGGGGATTCAGGCACAGCGGGTTGTGGAGGACGTTTGCGAAACATAGACTGATATGCGTATGAAGGCTGTTACAGCCTGAATTTCTCTCCGAGATAGATTTCTCGCGCTCGAGGATCGGTGATGAGTTCATGGGCCGTGCCTGTGATGAGGATCTTTCCTTCGGCCATGATGTAGGCGCGATCGGTAATCTCCAACGTCTCGCGTACATTGTGATCCGTCAACAGGATCCCTAATCCGCGAGCTTTCAACTCACGAATCATCTCCTGGGCTTCAAACACCGTAATGGGATCGATGCCGGAGAACGGCTCATCCAAGAGCATGAATTGTGGATGGGTAACCAGCGCTCGGGTGATTTCCAGCCGACGCTTCTCCCCACCCGAAAGCGTAAAAGCCTTCTGCCGAGCTAAGTGGGTGATGCCCAATTCATTCAGGGATTCGTCCAGTTGCTGCCGTCGCATGAGGCGTGAGATCGGCAACGTCTCCAGTACCGCCAGGATGTTCTCCTCAACCGTCAATTTCCTGAATATCGACGGCTCCTGTGCCAGGTAGCCGATTCCTAAGCGGGCGCGCCGATACATCGGAAGATCCGTGATGTCCTTGCCGCCTAGAGTGATGCGCCCTCCGTCCGGTCGGATATATCCCACGATCATCGAGAACGTAGTCGTCTTGCCGGCCCCGTTGGGTCCCAACAATCCGACGATCTCTCCCTGAGCCACGTGAACATCGATGCCATCCACCACGGCGTGTCCGTGGTATCCCTTGACTAAGCGTTCGGCGCGTAGCTGCTGCTGTGACATTGCTGTAGTTTTACCGCGTCTTTCCGTGTAAAAATACCCGCCCAAGGGCGGTGATAAATTCCGCGAATCGGAATTTATGGATTCGAGTCGCCACTCCACTCACCGAGGGTTATCTTCTTTTTCTTGTCCCGGCCCGGCACCGTCGATGGATGCATCACCAATGAGGAGCTCCCGGTGAGCGTAATCGTTCCCTTTGCCAGATCATAGATGGCGCGCTGGCTCCATGCCATGTGCTGTTCCTTGGCCATGCGCACCTTGCCAATGGCTTGCGCATAACGAATCCTTCGAGAGTCTCTATCGAAATAAGCAACCAGCACATCCGAATAGAGCTCGCCGTTGGGATCGTGGACATGGACGTTTCGTTCAAACGTAGCCAGAGCCTGGGCGTCGTCCACCGTTAGGGATCCTTCGCACGTAATCACCACGTGGCCGGTTCGTTGGGGACTCGCTGTCTGAGGATCCATTGTCTCTGCAGCCAGACTGTAAACCAGCTCAACGTCGTTGAGCAACGTGGCGCGTTTGAGGTGGCTCAGCCCGATCGCCCCCCGGCCGCGCACCATCAGCCGATCGGTCTCGATGCGCACCGGCTCATCCGTCGTGATCCGCTGCGCGTCAGGCTCCCAATGCAGCAGGGGAGAAGTTAGCCAGACACCGTCTGAGGTGTGAATCACCACCGCATCTTCCATTTGAATATGCCGGGTGGTGCGATTGACATGCGCCAGCTGTGCGGTCAGGTAAGCCGTCTGGCCTGTGTTGTAGCCAATGGCATCCGGCTGATGAATCGTCACCATGTCCCCTTCCATGCTGGCTTGTTGACCATCCAGCTCCCATCGTTTCGTTCCATCCGGCTCATAGCCGCTCAGGGTAAAGCTCTGCATCTGCTGTTCCACACCCGGACTTGTCGTCTCATACCGGTCGGTTGCCTGCTCACCCACAGCAGCTTGTTGCGTCTGGAGCTTACTTGCCGTAGGCTTGGAGCAACCACTCAATCCAGTGACCAGTGACCAGTGACTAGTGACTAGTGAAAGTATAAAGACAGAACGCATTAAAAGACTGCAACCCTTGTTTAAACACTGAGGTTTTGCGAAAATAGCCAATGCGTTGATCGAGTGTTGTGTCATGTTTCAAGAGAAGTCATGCGGATTGTGTCATGTTTCATGCGTGCTGAAAAACCCTCAATGGGTTCAAGGCTCGAAGCTCAAGGCTTCAGGGAACGATTCGCTCATCGTCGAGAAGCCTGCTCTTCCCTCGAGCCTTGAGCCTCGAGCCTTGAGCGCTGCGGGGCTTTTTTCGCAGCCTGCTAACCGCCCCGTGGCTGCCTCTGACGAAGGCTGCGTCTTCCATCGACGATGCATCCACACCCATTGATCGGGGTAGCGGCTGATATAAGACGCCAGCACATCAGTCCAGGCCTGAGTCATCTGTTGCATGGCTGCGTGACGATCGACACCTGGCGGCGGCAGGATGGGCTTTTCGACCACCAGTCGGAACCCTGAGCGTTCGCGCACAACAAGACAAGGGATAATCGGGGCACCTGTCATTAACGACAGCGCTGCGGGTCCCACAGGGGTATAGGTTGCTTTTCCAAAAAAATCCACGAACACCCCTTCAAGACTATCGACGTCCTGATCGGGCATGACCCCAACAATCTGGTTGGCCCGCAAGATCCTCGCCACATCTTTCAGAGCCCCTCGCGCATAGGTGGGAACCCCAAAAGCTCCCCGCAGGGAGATGATAAAAGATTCATACTCCGAATATCGCAGCGGACGAGCCAACACCCCTCCTTCAAAGCCGAGGCTCCTGAGGTAAAGCGGGATCAGCTCCCAGTTTCCAAAATGGGCTGAAACGATGATCACACCATTACCCTTCTCAAGTGCCTGACGCAGGTGGACAATCCCTTGCGCCTGCACCATTTGTTGGATGTCTCCCAGAGAGCATCGATGCAGACGCAACCACTCAAGGCCCGTTTTTCCCAAATTCTGAAACACCCTTTGCGCCACCCGTCGACGTTCGCCATCGCTCAAGGAAACTCCCAGGGCTTGACGCAGATGTTCATGGGTAAGATTTCTGTAGGTCCCCAACACCCAATAGGCTACAAAACCGACTACAGAACCCAGCCGGTTCAGCACCCCAAAAGGCAGAACTGGCACCAGCATACGCAGGCCATTAAAAGCCAGGTGCATGATACGTCGACGGATGGGATGTTTCATCGAACATGGCTAACCCCACACGCAAGCGTATGGCACTTGGCCCTAACGCCTTCTCACTACAAGTTATCCCTAAAGTCCATGTGGCTCAGGGTTCTGGGTTCAGGGCTCGGGGCAATTGCTAGAGTTCTTGCTGCTGTATCGATTTTTGCCCGGAGCCCGCAACCCTTAAGCCCAGAGCCAACTGAGGTTTTGGGATAGCTCATAACCACGCCTGCGCGTGGGGTGGCTTGCCTACACTCGTCAGAGATGCCGAACGAGCACAGGATGAGGCGTTATCTTACGCTTTCACAGAATCACCGTCAAGGTCTACAGAAGGGGCAGCGTCAAGGATTGTCAACGGGGGTGGTGTCAAAGGTGGCAAACAGGTGCTCCAGCGAGAGTTTCTGGAAACGACCGGCGGTAGCACGGGTCTTGCCATGGGCATTGGCCACCCACAACTCGGGCCATGCGATAATGACGCTTTGGACGTTGGAACTAGGGCCTACTGTCCGCGCAATCTGCTGAGCCTTTTGTGGTGTGAGGCTGCCAAAATGAGCCGAAAGTCCAGCCGCTTGTCCGAGATAGCGGACATCGTAGGCAGAGCTTCCCGTGGGATCTTCAAGACCGGCTCGATTGGGATCGCCATTGGAGGCGAGTTGGAGATTTCGTATCTGCGGATCCATGGCTGTATCGGCACGCAACACGGCATCCACCAATGGACGGGCGTAGCTAACCGCACGTTCACCGGGATCGTTGGCTTCAAACGCACGGCAATGGCGATGGGTGGTTTCCATGACAACGGCCCGTCTTGCCTTGGCATCGGCCAGCACATAATTAACCCCAACGGTTCGCGGTGCCAAGTTAATGATCGCGATTGCAGAATCAAGATCGTTGGCCTGCTCCATGACCCGTCTCATCACAAACACCATCGGTTCTCCCCGAAAGGTGGCATCGACTGTCTCGGAACCGATCTGTCCAATCGAAAGCTGCCTGTCGTTCACACCCGTCAACACGCCGATGAATCCGGCCCATCCCACGTTAACAAAAGCGTGCCTCTTCTGTGGCCGGACAACGAAAAGGGTGGCGAATTCTTGAATCCCTGCGTCTATATTCCAGTCGAGATTGCGTAGATGAATCAACCGGCCGTCTTCGGTAGCCCGTCCCCAAGCGGCGAACCCCGAGCAGGCGTAGGTTCGATCGGGAATCGCATGGAGTTGATAGAGCTCACGCAAGGCAACCCCTGAGCCGTCGGAGAGCCCCCGGAGTTCCTCCAGATAGTCGGCAGCGACGAAAGGTCGAGCCTTCTGCCACACCTTTGCCAGCCATAGGCTCGCCAGCCATGAGCGGATAAAAGGCAGCTTGAGGTATCGGTGAAAATACTGAAGGATGCGGCTGACCGAAGCACGAACCTCTTCGCGCAAGATACTCCCATGTTGATAGCCTAGCTCATAGGGGCTACCGGACAGGTGGACGATTCGTAAAGTATCGT
>JAHFGV010000060.1 GCA_023247255.1 Candidatus Omnitrophota bacterium
CAGCACACCTCGTTGCCAGGTCTTGGGCAGCTCTTGATAGATGCGCCGGAGCACGACAGGCTTGATAATCGGGATGACGTGCAAGGCTTGCTCAAAATCTTTGAGGCGGCTTTCTGGCCGCTTGCGGCGGACGGCAATCAAGAGTTTGTGCAGGCAGAACGCCGCCGGGTCCGCACGAGAGTCATCATGCCTGGAGCTTGCGTTTGGGGAGCAGGGCGAGCGCCGCGCGGACCTTGACGAGCTCCCCACGTAGCTGGCGCCGCTCTTGCACGGCCTTCATCAACGCCTCAGGTTTCTTCCGACCGAGGTACTGGTGCACCACCTTGCTGCCCTCCCGGCGCTGAAGATAATAGTAGGAGCGTCCCTTGATCTCTCGGCGCTTGACGCTGCCCTTCGGCAATTGGCCAAGCCGGCGGATCAAGTCTCGCTCCAGCCGCTGGTAGTAGATGAGGCTATCTTTAAGGATTCCTTTCAGGACTTTCATCGCAGCTCACCGAGGTTACACTACATTTTATCATATAGTTGCCATTGTAGTGTAACTAAGTAGGAGCGGAAGCCGATGCTGTGGACGAGATACTCGTGGGCTGGCGGTTGAATCACACAATGGGTCAAGTATAAGTCAAGTGATTAGTCAACCGACCGATCTGCGGGATCCGAAACTGCGGAAGAAGACGATTTCGGTGGCCGCTGCGTCGTCCGCAGCGCAGGCCATTGGGGCCAAGCGGAGTGCCGGCCCCGGTGGGGGGGCCGACCTCAGCGATCGAAGGCATTCACGTGCCCCTGAAAGTACTGGCTAAGGGCCTTCGCCCGATCTGGAAACCGCCGCGCTCGAAACGCCGCCGCTCATAGCGCTCGCTCCCGCTTCCTTTCCTCAAGGAGCGCCTCCGTGGCTTTCCCGCCGGTGCCAAGGCATCCCGAAACAAAAACCTGAGCCCCTTGCCGCAACATACCCGCCGCAAGGGGCTCAGGTTCGAGTCAAGAATGGCTCCCCGGGCAGGACTCGAACCTGCGACATGCTGATTACAGGGCACCCTTGCGTTTCCGCAAGGCCTGGACTATCTCTTCACCGTCCCGTTTCTTTAGCGGTCACTGGTGACGTGTAACTGGTCACCGACGACAGCCGCCGAAGGCGGCTTAGGTGGCGGGCGCTTAGTCTCTGCACCTTCCTCACACAGACTTCAGTGTGAGGCTTGGCTCAGGATTACCCTCTTGCCTTCTTTCACAGTGACGTGTCGTTTCTACTTGTGGCTTGTCACTGCTGCCAAAAGCAGCTTAGGCTTCCCTGAGTTCACCCACTGTTTCAACCACGGTTTCCCGTGGAAGCTGCCATCATCGACCCCGCAAGTTTCGCTTCGTAAAACTACACCGCGGGGGCAATTCCCCCAGACAACTTACGTTCGGCTAAACACCTCCGTAAGTTGTGGGCTCGTTGACAGTCAGCCGCTCTACCAGCTGAGCTACCGGGGAATATCTGATTTTACGTCGACGGCTTCGTCGAGCAACTGCCTTTGGAAGTACAGGGGCAGCATTTGACCAGGGAAACCAATTTGAGTAAACCGGCTAACCCAATGATGGCGTAGACGACTCGCGACGGGCCGGTCATGTCTCCCAAAAGTCTGGCTACAAGATCCACTTGAAACAACCCCACCAAGCCCCAGTTCAGCGCCCCTAGACCAACGAGCAATCCTACAAGCTTACAGACTACACACGCCTTTCCCTCGGTCATTGCCACCTCCTTGTTGTGTCTTTCACCCCACTTACATTACATCCAATCAGACGACTTGTCGATGGGTTTGGAAATCATCCGAGAGATTCCTCGCACTCATCCGGAAATCTCATACCGACCCTCAAGGGCTCGGGTGAGGGTGGCTGAATCCGCATATTCCAGATGGCTGCCGACGGGAATTCCAGAAGCCAGGCGCGTAACCTTAATGCCTCGGGAGCGGAGCAACGTCGAAAGATAAGAAGCGGTGGTTTCCCCATCCTTGTCAGCGTCAGTCGCGATGATGACTTCTTGGATGGTGCTCTCGGACAACCGACGGATGAGTTCGTCGATCTTAAGCAACTCAGGACCGATGCCATCGAGCGGGGCGATGGCACCCAACAACACATGGTAAAGACCGCGGAAGGCCCCGGTTTTCTCGACGGCCAAAACGTCCTTGGGCTCCTCCACGACGCATAAGACCGATGGATCGCGCGAAGGATCCTGGCAGACCGGGCAGCGGAGTTCCTCGCCGAGGTTGAAGCAGATCTCGCAAAACCGTAGACGCTCTTTGGCATCGAGAATCGCCTGGGCCAACTTGCGCGCTGTGTCCTGGGGCATCCGCAGGATGTAGAAGGCCATGCGCTCGGCCGATCGCGGTCCGACGCCGGGCAACAGCTCCAGGGATTCGAGGAGTTGAACCAGGCTTTGGGCGTAGGTTTTCATGCGTTCGGCTGGGCAGGAGGCTCGATGAGCGTGGCGTTGAAAAACTTGACGATGTCCTGCACAACCGCAGAAGCCGATGACGCCAGATTCGAGGACTCTTCGCTGGGTGCAGGCTCAAGCTCATCGGGCAGCGTCGTGTATTGGATGGTAAGCGGGGTCTGGTAGACGTCACTCAGCAACCGCTCAATCAACCGGCAGTGATCCACTTGGCTGAGGACTTCTTGATGCAGGACGAAACCGGGAAGCCCAACGGTGAGAACGTCCGCTTCCCGTTGGATGGGACGGGCGTTGGCCAGATAGGCAGCGAGGGACATCTTCTGGGAACCGAGTCGTTCCAGAAAAGTCGGCCACAGATTCATCAATGTGTTTACGGAAACAGAAGGCGCCGCTGTTGGGGTAGGGGACGTTACGGGCGTGGGGTCTAAATCAGCAGGGGCAGCCACCGCCGATGATTGGGACGAACGTTGCCGGGGCTGAACCGAATGCATGGAATCTAAAGAAGGCTGGCTCTGGGATTCTCGACGATCTTTGACTGAATCGGGGCTCGTCCCCGCGACCGCCGTCTTAGGCTCAACAGCCACGGTCCGGGCGTCTGGGATTGACTGAGCCGATGAACGCTGACTTAACTGTTCCAGCCTTCGGCTAATTTGCTCGAGGGATTGCCAGGACTCGCGCGTGGCGAGCTTGACGATCACCAGTTCTAACACCGTTCGGGCCATCGGGCTGCGCCGGACCATTTCATAGGCGCTGGTGAGAATCTGAAGGAGAAACAAAAGCTCTTGGGCAGAGAGATTGCCGGCTTGTTGGTCTAGCCGTAAGATACGCTCGGCAGGCTCATCGATCAGACGGTTGAGAAGTTCCTCGCGGGAGGGAGCCTCGGCGGTGCTGCGCGCGACGAGTAAGTTGCGAACATGGCGCGTCAAACCACCGAGAAGCTGAGGAACATCCCGGCCGAGATCGAGTTGTTTCATCAAATAAGCCAGCGCCTGCGAGGTGTTGCCCTCCAGGATAGCCTGCATCCATTCAAAAACGCTCTGCGGATCCAAGGCACCGAGGAGCTCTGTCACGGCTTCTTCACTGATCGATCCCTGCGCAAAGTTGCTGAGTTGCTCGAGGATCACTTCGGCATCGCGCAGGCTACCATCCGACGCACGGGCAATCGCATAGAGCGCGGCTTCGTCAACGGTGAGTTTCTCCTCTTGAGCCAGACGCTTGAGCAATCCCACCATCGCTGGAGCGTCGATGCGTCGGAAGTCAAAACGCTGGCACCGAGAAAGAATGGTGGCCGGTAACTTGTTCGGGGCAGTTGTGGCGAAGACGAATTTGACGTGCTGGGGCGGCTCTTCCAGGGTCTTGAGCAGGGCGTTGAAGGCCTCAGGAGTCAACATGTGGACTTCGTCGATGATGTAAATGTGAAAGGCCCCGGTCACGGGTGCAAAAGGAATCGTCTCGCGCAGTCTGCGGATTTCGTCGATGCCGCGGTTGGAGGCGCCATCGATTTCGGTAACGTCTAGGCTGTTGCCTTCCATGATGGGGCGACACTGATCGCAACGGCTACACGGCTTTGGCGTCGGTCCTTTTTCACAGTTGAGGCACTTGGCAAGAATGCGCGCGGCCGAGGTCTTGCCTACCCCACGCTGTCCGGCAAAAAGATAGGCCTGGGCGATCCGCCCGGTAGCAATTGCCTGCGTCAGGGTAGTGGTGACGTGGGGCTGTCCCAGCAATTCTTCAAACGTCTGTGGACGGTATTTCCTAGCCAAGGGCAAATACGCCATCACGCCGCGTCAGTCTTCCCAATCAGTTTTCCCAATAGATGGTGCAGAACTTAACGCCATTGCGATCCACCCATCGGGCCTGTGCCGCTTCACAAGCATCCTGTGTATTAGCTTCGAGGAACGTCACCCGACATTGCGGATGCTCCCCGAGTGCCAACTCATACCAGCCACCGATGTTCCGGCACATCTCCATGAGGTGGCTGCCAACATCTGGGTCATAGACCGTCTTATTCGGAGATCCATAGTAGGGAGGCAGATCGATACTCACGCTACACAGGGCTTTCTCTGTATACGTCTGTCCCATCTCGCCCCCGCGCATCTTGCATGTCTCGAAAGTACTTGGAAAGGAATAGTCTGGATTGTAGTAGATGAGCTCGCAGGGGCCGCTGAAGACGCCGACCAACGTATTGCCGCATTTCAGACTGTATCCAGTCTGGTCATGGACAGCCTGGCAAGATTGATCTTTCCATTGTCGATAGGCTTCTGCCTGCAAGAGACAATTCGTAAAGCGCTCTGTCGGCTCCGGCTCTAGAGTATAGACGCACCGCAGCGCTGAGACTTCGCGCGCCAGCTTCCCCGCCTGCCGACAGGCTTCATACGTCTGCGGAATGCTCTCCGCAGCGGATCCATCCGATTCCCATTCAAGCAGGTGATCGATCACTGTATTGAACAGCGTATAGAGATCATTTCTTAAGGCATCGTCGTCGGAATACGCAGAAGCAAACAGCGTAATTCCCGACGGGAATCGGTGTTGAATAGGATCCTGCGAGCGCTCTTTCACATACTCATCGATCGACGAGATACGGGCTTGGCCAAGGTCCGCTTGGCCACCGTAGCGCCCCGTTCTTAGCGAGAAGCTCAAGCCCAGATAAGGACGCTGGGGATCGATCCGGCGGGTTGAGGCTTTTGAAAACACGAAATTATCCGCGAAGCTTAACCCGTAGTACATTCCGCCTTCGTCTTTCACGAACTCTTTTTGGATCAACGCTTCCTGGTCGAATATCGATACCTGAGGATACCGGCTGGATAAGGCTTTAATCCCCTGGACCGCGGCGTCAAATTCGCGTTCACAGATAAATTCCTTCGCGCTCTCCTGAGCAACTTGGAGAGTCTGTGGGTACGCCTCTTTCTTCTCTGACGGCTGTTCTGATCCGTGGGCGACGCTGACAAGCAGAGCAAGAAACGCCCCACAGAGCACGAGGCTGATTTTCAATTTGGTTCTCCCCTCCCACACGTACTGATTCGATAGCATCTGCGTACTTGGTCGGTTGTGCCTAGCTCGAAACGGGTAATCGTGGACGGTAGGCGAACCCTGCATCTCCAAGAGATTCAACCACTTGTGAAAATCACTATTCGCAAAGGAAGACGGGGTTTCGTCTATCTAAGCAATTAAACGGCATTACTCCTGCCGATGTTACAAACAGAACAAAGCTTCCTCAAGTTGTCCAACTCTGTCTCGCCGCCTTTCGACCATGGTTTAATATGATCTACATGAAGCACAACAGAGGAGTCTTTTGCTGGACTGGCTCCGCACATCTTACAGATACAATTATCCCGAATCAAAACCGTTGCTCTTAGCCTCCAGTTGATCTTCCGAGGCGTCCGCTGATACTGTCCTGTCTTTTGTTTTATTTGAGCGCCCTCAACTGTTATATTCTTGCTTCCCGAAGATTCATTAATGTAATTAATGAACGCCTGCGATGCTTTGTTCCATGAACCAAATCTCTTCTCATATGTGCCAAGTGAAAAATTTGAATGACCTGCGGCTTTTGCCTTGTCTAAATCCTTGCCAACAGGCTGTCGTCCAAGCTGTTGCCAAACGTTAGCGAGATTCTCAAAAAGGGTTTCTTCTTTGTTATTCGATGTATTGATAACTTTTAGACCACAAGCTTCCAAGGCCTTATTCCATGTTCCAAATCGCCGAAGAAATGTATTTTTACCGAACTTACCTTTTTGAGAATAAAGAACGGATGTTATTCTCCCCTTATTAAGAGACGCTACCCTTTTCAAATCATCAAGGAGCTTTTCTTTGGGGATGTTTCTTTCTCGAAGGCCCAAGTTCAATAAGTAAGTGCAACAGCTAGAGGGGTTGACGGCTTCCGCGTTAGAATACGCGGACTATGCCGATACCCTACCAACACCTGAGTAGCCATGAACGAGACGTCTTGGCAGTC
>JAHFGV010000032.1 GCA_023247255.1 Candidatus Omnitrophota bacterium
ACCCAATCCCAATGCCACGACCCAAGGCCGCAGCCTAAAAGACAGACCCGCTAGACGCAGAAACAGCTCCAACGCGATCGCAATCAATCCCACATGCGAACCGCTGATGACCAGAAGATGGATCGTTCCCGTCTCGACGAAAGCCCGTTTGAGACGTTCATCCAGCGCCACCCGTCGCCCTAACAGCAAGGACAAAAGCAGCCCGGCCTGTTGGGGAGGAAATGCCTCCTCAATCAAATGCTCCCATCGATGGCCCAGTCTAAAAATGGCATCCCACGCCGGTTTTCCCAATCCTCGGTTCAGGATCACGATCCCATCGTGGGGAGCCACCTGTAAGAGTCCGTAAACGCGCTTGCGATGGAGCGCCGAACGCCAATCGTATTGTCCAGGATTCCCAGCTGCGGGAATGCGCAACCACTGGCCTTCCACCAACAGCTCGTCTCCATAACGCACCTCGGGAGCATCCCCTTGGATGTGAACGCAAATCCGGCCCAAGAGCAAACGCCACGTGCCATCCATGCGCGCATGGTCAACATCCAGAACAACCGTCAGCCCCGGCTCCCGCTGATGAGGCTGCCTGTCAGCTTCGTCACCCATTGGCTCGCGAGGCGCAAAAGGCTCAATCGGATCGTCTAGCAGAATCCCATGAAGGCGCACCGGCTGTGGCTCAACCGGAATGATGGACTCCAAAGCCGCTGCCGGATGCATGCGCCAAACATAGGCCCTCAGCATCCCGACGCACAGCCACAAGATTAACAACGCAAGCAATCCGCTGCGTTTATCGGAAAAGCATACCCACGCCAGAGCGACGCTGATGAGTCCCCACACCACCAGCGTCAGAAAAGGCATGGCTGGCGCCATGCCTAAGAGGATACCCAGCAGAAACGTCAGGGTTATCGGAACCAACGGTGCTCGTTTCATACCCTTCTATTCACACATTCTTAACGGGGACAGCCACTGATTAGTTTTGGCATCGACGGCCTGGCCTGCCCCGAATCAATGAGCGTCCCACCATCTGCTCGAGCCGCCGGATAAAGGACTCGCTTCCTAGCGGCCGGCTGACCACTGTCTCTTGTCTAATGGCAGCCATTTCCTCCTCATCATCCTCACCGCCCAAATACTCCCGCCAGTCACTGATTACCTCTCGCAACATTCCATCTCCTCTCACCAAGGGATCTTGCGTTGTTTCCCCGATATGCCAGGCCGCGCTAGACCATCGGTATTGCCATGCCAGGCGGACGATCCCGCCCCTGACGGGATTTCGCTCCACGTACCGAACCGCGGCCAGCAGGTAGCGCTCATCGAGCACGCTGGATCCAAACCGCGCCTGCCAGAGGTGCCCACGCCAGCCCTTTCGAAAATTGATCCGTCTCGTATACCGGACATGGGCGTCTGCGAAGCATCTGGCTAGAGAATCCGGCCGTCCAGGCACAGCGACCAAGTGGACGTGGTTTCGCATGAGGCACCAGGCCCAGATCTTCACATCGTAACGTCCACACGCCCCTCGGAGTAGCCTGAGGTATGCCAACCGATCCGCGTCGTTGAAGAACACGTCTTGACGCCGATTGCCTCGCTGAATCACATGGTGTGGCATTTCAGGAACCACCACCCTGGCAAGACGAGCCATCCTTCACCTCCTCCGATTGACACCAGCCATAAACGCGATGTGGCTCCCTCGTTCGAGGGACAGGGAAACAAAAAACGCAGGAGAGAGCGTACACCCTCCTGCGTCTTGAGTTGTCGTCGGACTCGGCGGTGATCCCGCCGACACCCTGAACTATTCTAGCAGAGCTTCCAGCACAAAGCTAGCGGCACTGCTGTTTTTTCCTCTTCGTGCGATGCCATCCAACTGTCTATCTAGCGTACTTCACCATGAAATCGGTGGCTGTCCCCGATTTGATTGTCTTCACTATGAAATCGGTGGCTGTCCCTGGATTCGGCGTCGTTCGGGTAAAGAGGACTGCTGCAAACTCAGGATCACGTGTTGTTTGATGGCCTCAAAATCATCGGGAGCAATGTTGAGAAATCGGACACCGGACTCTATGGCTGGGAAGCGGCCGGCCTTGCTAACCACTTCATACGGCTCACTCCAGACCACTTCACCCATTGCCTGCACCGGCTGCTTACGGTTGGGGAGGTGGATGGTGATCTGCAAGCGAGTGTCTGGGCTCAACACAGAATCTGTAAACAGACAAATACCCCCGCTGCTGATATTGCGCGTCACCGTCTCTTGGGAACCTTCCGACGGCACAAGACTGTAACTGACCTGCAGGCGCGTATCGAGCCTGACAAACTGCCGATGCTCTTCCACCTCAAATCCTCCTATTGATGCGCTTCGCAAAAACAATGGCTGCTAAGGGTGCGAAGCTCATTAATTGAGGTCAGACCAAGCCTGGGGCAAACTTTCAATCTGCCCCTGCTCGTAGAGTGTGAAACGGATCTCGCGAAGAAACCGAGAAGGATGAAGCAGCATTCCCCGATTTCCCCGCAGGCTCATGTCCATGAGGGGATAGGTTAAGTAAAGCTCATCCCTGGCCCGGGTCGTCGCCACGTAGAAAATCCGACGTTCCTCCTCTTCTCCCTGCTCCTCGCGCAGCGCTATCTCCGAAGGAAAAGCCCCCTCGCACATGCGGATGACAAAGACCACCCGCCATTCGAGCCCTTTGGCTTGATGGACGGAACTGAGGATGAGACGCTCGCTATCCTCTGCCCCTGAAGTCATCTGCTGACCATAAAGCTCCCCCAACAGAACTAACTCCGAAAGAAAACCGCGAAGCGTTCGATAGGCCTGGGCAAAGATGGCCAGCTGTTGCAGATCCTCCAGACGGCTTTCAAAACTTTCGTAGGTGGCGCGCAGATAGTCCAGGTAGGGCGTCTCTAAAACCGTTTGGATAAGCGTGGAGGCCGAGGGTGTTTCTTGCGCCAGCGTGCGCAGGCTGCGCAAGTCTTTTTGGAATCGGATGAATGCCGGCTGTGCCGCCGCCGCAAGGATGTCTTTCAACGTCGGATCTACCGCTGCAACGAAAGGCTCGGCGGCTTGCGAAACCTTTTGCCAGAGACGCTGCGTGGTGGCGTTACCGATCCTAGGAAGCATCAGCCACAACCGACGCCAAGCGATCTCATCGAACGGGTTGTCCAGAATCTTCAGATGCGCCACGACATCCTTGATATGCGCCTGCTCAAAAAACCGAATCCCTGAACGGACCTCGTAAGGGATATTGCGTTTGATCAGCTCGGCCTGGAGAATCGTCGAGTGCGCATGGGCGCGGTAGAGCACGGCCATCTCAGCCAGGGGGACTCCTTCATCCCTCAACTGAAGGATGCGCTCGGCCACAAAAGCGGCTTCCTCAAAGGCTGTCTGTATCGGAATCACAACCGGCAACGATCCCGATGGACGCTGGGCCGTCAGAATCTTCTGGTACTGTGTGGAATTATGGAGGATGCTGGCGTTCGTGAATTCTAGGATCTGCGGGGTCGAGCGATAGTTGACCTCCAGCTTGAAGATCTCGGTTTTGGGATTGCGCTGGGGAAACTTCAGGATATTGTCGTAGTTGGCCCCGCGGAAGCGGTAGATGCTCTGGGCATCATCCCCCACTACCATGAGATTCATCCCATTGTGCTGAGCCATGCGCTCGACGATGCAGGCCTGGATCGTGTTGGTGTCTTGGTACTCGTCCACGAGGATGGCGCGAAACTGACCACCCAACCGCTGCGCAATGTCCGGATGTCGCTCCAAAAGCAGCCACCAGTACCGAAGCAAATCGTCATAGTCAACGGCGTTGGCTGAGCGTTTCTTGGCCTCATAACCGGCTGCGATCTTCAGGATAGCCTCCATCCACGGGCTGAAGTGGGGCATGCGCTCCTCGACGACCTTGGCAAGATCCTGCTGCGTGTTGAAGGAAAGACTCAACAGATCTTGAAGAACCGCCGGAGCCGGAAACCGTTTCTGTTCCACTTTAATCTTCGCATCCGCGAGGGCCACTTTCAGAAGCTGACGCTGATCGTCCTCATCCAGAATCGAAAAGTTAGCCGAAAGCCCCACAAGCGTCCCATACTGGCGAAGGACACGATTGCCCAAAGCGTGGAAAGTGCCTCCCCAAATGCCAGCGCTCTGGCTGCCGGTCAGGGTTTCAACCCGGCTGAGCATTTCCCGTGCGGCCTTGTTGGTGAAGGTGGCGAGCATAATCTGCGAGGGATGCAGGCCTTTCATCAGCAGAAAAGCGACTCGGTAGGTGATCGTGCGGGTCTTGCCGGAGCCGGCTCCTGCAATGACCAGCTTCGGGCCTTGTCCGCAAGTGACCGCCGAGCGTTGAGCGTCGTTGAGATCATGCTCAAGATCCCAATTGCGTGCGAGGCCGCTTGAGGGATGGACGGTGAAGGTGCGCGTCATCGGTCAGCAGTATGCAGTAAGTTCCTTTACGTTAAGCCCTGCTTTGCCAAAACCTTGGATCGCGCCTGGCATGAAACACCGCCAGTATAACTATCCTCTGCTGCTCAATAAGATAGAAAACCCCAAATAGAAATCTCCGAACCACATCCCCATGGACTTCCTTGTGCACTATGGGATAAAGCTGTGGAGTTCTTCGGATCGATTGAATGGTTGCGTCGATGGAAAGCAGGAAGGTAGACCCAAGCCCAGGAAACTGACGTTCATACCAGCGGAAGGTTTCAGTGAGCTTGGCTTCGGAATCAGGTCGTACGATAACCGCACGACTCATGAACCGTTCTTGCGGAAGTGGGTCTTAACCGCTTCCCAGGGAGAACCTGCATTGGGGTCCTTGTGGTAAGCCTCCAAGCGCCGCTCCAATTCCTCCCGCTGATGTTCGGGCAAAGGGATGGCATCTGGAAGAACCGCGACGCTGTCCCAAAGATCTTCCACCCGTTGAATCCGTTCAGGAACACTCAATTCGAGAAGCTCTGCAAAAGATACCTTCTTCATAGAATCCCCTTTTTTGTACGCCTTCCCGAAAAATTATACCACAGATTGGTTACCTCAGATTTTGTGTCGCCAACACAATGAGCGAAACAGTGGGGTATCTCCCCCTGTTAAAAAGCACGCATCCGATGTTGTCAGCATACTCTCCCACCGGTACCTGGCACTTTATCTTGTCTCACCGAATAAAAACATCTGAGAAGCGGCCAACACTACATTCGATGAGACCTACCTGGTGAAGACGCTGGAGCATTTCCTCGATTTCTGGTCGCTTGTAAATGGAGTGATCCGCCAGCAACTGCTGCACGATGTCTTCTCGTCTGACCTTAACTTTATCGTCCAAGCAGTGAATCACTTTCAGGGCAAGAGTCCGCATTCTGTGTTTTGTACCTTTCTTTGCACGCTTGAATTTTTGTAAGAGAAATCGCTCAAAACGCTTAGCATAGGGATGGTCATTTGCGAAGGTAGATAAAAGCGATTTGAGGCGAGCTTTTTGTGTATAGTGCATCCGCTTCTTGCCCGCTAAATCGGCAATGATTGGCAAATCCTTAGAGGATCGGTGGCCAGCTTTATGGATGTTAAGATAGAGTGCCCTTGGTATCTCCGAAGCTTCCGCGAATCCGTACTCAAGTGAAACGTTTGCGTTTCCGCCAGTCGCATCGAACACGGCATAGCTAGAACTAAGAAGCTTCTCCTTGATGATTTCAAGAAGCTCCTTGGCATCTTGTTCGTTATCACGACCGACTATCACAAACGAAAGAGGAAATGACTTCTTTAGCTCGGAAATTGCCCATTCGTATTTCTGACGAACGGTTTTCCAAGGAGCCCCGATAAACACTTGATTGGGAACTTCATCGTGTTTTCCCACCCGTTACCTCCTTTATCTCTTTTTTAGGCTTCGCTTTGCAGAGCGCAGTGAAGCCAATCGTGTGGGGTTCGCTTCATACACCTGTCAGGTGTGATTGCTTTCAACTGGATGTGCCCAGGTGGCTGGTGCGTCTATCCAACGATTGCCTCTAACCCCACAGCTCTGCAATGAGCTGTGACTTCTCCTTGCCAAGATGCTCAGCAACTTCCGTGAGGATGGCGCTTAAAGTTCCTATACGAAGTGAGTCATGGGCGGGAATGGTTAGGTGATGCTCACCAGCTTGCAGTGTGGTCAAACGTATATGACTACCGGCCTGTCGCGTCACCTCATATCCGTACCGGTTCAGCACCTTAACAAGGTCATGTCCCCCAACATCACGGGGGATCTTCATACCGTGAGGATCTCGTCTTTAACGAGATGAAGCCGGATGATCCGAGGTGACTGGGGATTGTCAGTAAAGTGACACCGTACGGCATCCACGACATGGATTCGCAGCGTCTCTAAGTCGTCAGCTTCTGTGACGATACTCTCCCCTAGAGCCCGGGCGGTATAGCCCCCCTCCGGAGCTTCCTCCACTAAGAAAACGACTTCTTCTAGAGATTTCGTCATCACTGCCTCCTCTTAACGAATCGGTTACCTGTGGATGCTGTGTGCTTATCGGAGGAATTCGTCCATCAGGATGGTGGGGTCGCGATCCAAAACTTGGCGGGTGTCCGCAGTGATTTTATAACGCTTGCCGTCATAGCCCAACAGTTTCTCCTCCACCAGATGTGTGAGGTTGGACTCTTCGAAGGCCTCGGGGAGAAACAGCAGATCCTTCAGGTTTTCACAGGAGGCTCCTTGCGGCTGGTCGCGGTAGAGGAACGTCAGGATTTCGCGGATCTGAACGTCACGGGCAGCATCCAAGAGCCGCTGACGAACTGTCAGGTTTATAGGCATTCTGTTTTAACAACGTTTCCGAGCCCTAACAGGCTGCTGAAAAAGCGCATCTGCTGCGTTGCATGCCTTTCGGCTTCGTCAGCGTACTTGAAAGTACGCGCCTCCTCAGCCGCTCACGCATGCGCCTTGCATCTGCCCCTTTTTGAGCAGCCTGCGATTGAAAGCATATCATGGAATCATCTGTGGAGTTTTTCCGCAACCTGCTAAAAGTTGGCTCCTTCAAGAAATACACGACCGCGGATTATTTTTCAAGACCCCCCATACAAGGCAAAGCAGCCAGGCAGCCAGCAGCCAGGATGCGATCACATCGCTCAGCCAATGACGATTCAAGTACAGTCGCGTCCAACCCACCAGAACCACCGCAATCAGACAGGCCAAGGCACCGCATCTTGCCCAAACGTTTCGATACTCAAGCAGACGCTTCACCCACCAGCCGTATAGAAACGCTGAGCGAAAAGCATGCCCGCTGGGAAAACCGTATGATTTAAACTGAACCAAAAGCGACCCTGAGACAGGAATCCCTTCCACATCCGGCCGCCACTGCGCAACCCAAAGACGAAGGACGATCTGCACCAAGAAACCCAACAGCAAGGCCCCTGCAAACAGGCCTACGGTCAAGATGCGACGCCGGCGGACCCACCCATAAACCATGAGGGCAGACACTCCCATAATCCCCAGGACCCCACCGAAGGGCGTGATCGCACCGGCAACAGGATCCCATTGAGGGGAGCGCGTGTGGGCTACCCACTGAGCAACCGCCTGATCCAAAGAGGCCAAGGCCTGATTTTTCACTGCCAACGTCCAGACGCCTAAAAGGATCAGCCAAAAACCAACCCAGAACCCAGTTTTCCTCCGTAAAACAGCTTGTGGAGCAGCTGTCTGTATAGATGCTCTAATCTTTGTCATCTTCATCATCCTTCGACGAGGATTTCCATGCATCCTGGAACGCCCGAAGCGCCTGCCCCAGTCCTCGTGCCAACTCCGGAAGCTTACGAGGTCCAAAAACCAACAACGCAATGACGAAAATCAATAAGAGTTCTGAAAACCCTAGATTACCCATCTCATTGTAAGCGACACGATGCAACACGTTACCTGTAACCCGTTACACGCGTCACGTCTTATAGTTTCGATCCTGTGGATTTCACAAAGATCCTATCGGTGCGCCCACGTCGGCGTAATGACCACCGAGCTGTTTAACGCTCATCATAAGCTGTAATCCATCGGGAGAATTAAACTGAAAAGCATAGCCACCCACGATCGCTTCACATGACAAAAAAGGAAGCGAGTCCGTCGGAGTATCCCTTAGCCGTGCGATCGAGAGTTCTTGAATCTCTGTCAGGCTCAGGTGTCCTTTAATCCACGGGGTCACCACCTGTCTAAAGAGCCCTCGGCGAACGGTTTTCTTTTGTTCGATCATCGAGCGCATCAAATCCACGTGAAGCTGCAAACACCCACCCGACGGAGAAAAACGCACTTGCTCCACCCGCGCCCCATCCAACAACTCACCCAGATTCTTCACATCGCTCACTACATTAATCGGACATTTCATCCATCACCTCTACCACTCGTGGACAGTTCGTTCCGTCATTCTTTTATCTTCACATAATCGCTCAGCGCCGCATACGTCTTTGGACCGATGCCGGGGACATCCAACAATTCTTCCGCACGTCCAAATGCCCCGTGCTGCTGACGATACGCCAGGATACGACGAGCCATCGTAGGGCCAATGCCTGGAAGACGCTCCAATTCTGCAACAGAAGCACTGTTGATGTCAATGCGTCGCGCCTGCTCCAAGGCCGCATCCCACTGCTTGCCCTCCGACACAGAGGGGCTGTCGGCTGAGCCCTTGAGTATCCGCAGGGGTCTGGGTCGTCGCTGCCAGGCGATAAGCCCCAAGGCGACAAGGGCTGCCGTTGCAAAGAGTGTCAGGGTCAATCGCTGCCGGTCCGTAAACCAAAACATCAGACCACGACGTTAACGAGCCGTCGAGGCACAATGATGATCTGCCTGATCGAACGTTTGTCGAGGTGTTTCTGAACCTGGGCATCCCCGAGAACCGCTTGCTTGATCTGTTCCTCGGTAGCCTCAACGGAAAGACTGATGCGGCTTCTGAGCTTGCCGTTGACTTGAACCACCAAGACCACGGAATCCTCAACCAAGGCTGCCGGATCGAAACGAGGCCAAACTTCCCGAATCAGGCTCTGCGAATGACCGAGACGTTGCCAGAGCTCTTCACAGATATGGGGGGCCAGGGGTGAAAGCATGAGGATCAAATCTTCCAGCACGCCTCGGCAGACGACGGGTTCTTCCGATAACCGATTGACCAGAACCATGAGTTGCGCGATTGCCGTGTTCATGCGCAGATGTTCCAAGTCATCGGTCACTTCTTTGATGGCTCGATTGAGCTGCGTCTTGAGCGCGGCCGAAGGTTCTATAGATTCAATGGCGGCGGAGAGCTTGCCATCTTCCCCGATGACGAGCCGCCAGAGACGGTTGAGAAATCGTGTAACACCCTCGATGTTGCGCGTGCTCCAAGGCTTCACCGCCTCCAAAGGGCCCATGAACATTTCATAGAGACGGAAGGCGTCGGAGCCGTGTGTCTGGATGACTTCGTCGGGGTTCACGACGTTGCCGCGGGACTTCGACATCTTCTCGCCATCTTCCCCAAGGATCAAGCCTTGGTTAATGAGTTTTTGAAAGGGCTCCGACGTGGAAACCCGCCCAAGGTCATAAAGCACTTTATGCCAGAACCGCGCATAGAGAAGATGGAGCACCGCATGCTCGGCCCCACCGACGTAGAGATCCACGGGCATCCAGTAGCGTTCTTTCGCGCGGTCCCATGCGTCCGCGTCGTCGTGAGGATCCAGGTAGCGCAGATAGTACCAGCAGGATCCCGCCCACTGCGGCATCGTGTTCGTTTCCCGCTCGGCAGGCCTCTGACAACTTGGGCACAAGGTGCGCACCCAGTCCTTGGCCTTTGCAAGTGGCGGCTCTGTCGTTTGGCTCGGTCTAAAATCGCTCATCTCAGGTAAGCTAAGCGGCAGATCCGATTCTGGCAAAGGCACAATGCCGCATGATGAGCAATGAACGATTGGAATCGGCTCGCCCCAGTAGCGCTGGCGGGAAAACAACCAGTCGCGCAGCCGATAATTGACGGCTGCCTTTCCGACGCTGCGCGCTTGCAACCATTCGATGATCTTGCCTTTGGCCTCTTCGCTGGGCAGTCCAGTGAAGGGCCCTGAGTCGTGCATCCGGCCCGGCTCGGTTGAGGCTTCACTCAGGCCGGCAAGATCAAGCGGACGATCCTCAGGCAGGATCACCATACGCACATCCAGAGCGAATTTCAAGGCAAACTCAAGATCGCGCTGATCGTGAGCGGGAACAGCCATGATCGCTCCTGTGCCGTAGCTAGCCAGCACGTAGTCGGCGATCCAGATCGGAACCTCCTTGTGGTTGACGGGATTGATCGCGTACGCGCCAGTGAACACGCCCGTCTTTTCCTTCGCCAGCTCGGTGCGCTCCAACTCACTTTTTCTAGCGGATTCCTGTCGATAGGATTCCACCACAGCTCGGCGAGCGTCCGTCGTGATTGAGGCGACGAGTGGATGCTCGGGCGAGAGTACCATGTAGGTTGCGCCAAAAAGCGTATCCGGCCGCGTCGTGAAGATCTTGAACTCCAGCTTCCCGTCCTTGCGGCGGACTCTCGCGCCGTCGATGCTCGTCTCGGACACCTCCGGCGATGAGGCCAACGCAAACCACACCTCAGCACCATCGCTTTTGCCGATCCAGTTGCGCTGCATCTGCTTGATGTGCTCCGGCCAGTCGAGAAGCTCTAGATCCTTGAGCAGCCGCTCGGCGTAGGCGGTGATCTTCAACATCCACTGACGCATCGGCCGCCGCTCAACTGGATGATTCTTGCGCTCGCATTTGCCGTCGACGACCTCTTCGTTGGCCAGAACCGTGCCACAGCTTTCACACCACCACACCGGGGCACAGGCCTGATAGGCCAGGCCTCGCTCATAGAGTTTGAGAAAGATCCACTGGGTCCACTTTACATAGCGAGGATCGGTCGTGTTGATTTCTCGATCCCAGTCGTAGGCAAACCCCAGGCGTTTGATCTGACGCTTGAAGGTCTCGATGTTCTTGCGTGTCGTCTGCGCCGGGTGGGTTCCGGTTTCAATCGCATATTGCTCTGCGGGCAGGCCAAAGGCATCCCAGCCCATCGGATGCAGAACGTTGTAACCTTGCATGCGCTTGTATCGTGCCACGATGTCGGTCGCGGTGTAGCCCTCCGGATGCCCCACGTGCAAGCCCGCCCCGGACGGATAGGGAAACATGTCCAGCACGTAGTACTTCGGGCGCGAATCACCGTTGCTGGCACGGAAAGTTTTGTTTTCTTCCCAATACCGCTGCCACTTCGGCTCGATTTCAGCGTAGGGATAACGATCAGGCATATTTCTTAACCGGCATCTTGGATCACGAGTCTGCTAGTGGTTCGACCATTTTGGTTTGATGGGTTGCTCACCATTAGCAGGCTGCGGGAAAAGCCCCGCAGCGCTCAAGGCTCTAGGCTCAAGGAAAGAACAGGCTTCTCAACGATGAGCGAATCGTTCCCTAGAACCTCCAGCCTAGAGTCAATTGAGGGTTTTTCAGCAGCCTGCTAGAGCGGGGCGTTCAGCTTGGCGTACTGAACAATCAGGGCTTGTTGCTTGGGATCAATCGTTACAAACCGAAGGCCTATTTCAATCGTCGGCAGATCATAACTTTTCTTCGGCTCTATGAGCGGCCGACACCAGATCACCGCAGCGGTGCACACAATGGGATTTTCACAATCGGGAAGTTTGATTTCAAGCTCAAGCAGCGTGCCGGGCTTAAAGGTTCCTTCCGTCACCATGCAAACGCCACCGCCACCGATATTCTTCGTCAAGGCTCGTTGAACCTTGCCGGTATCCAAATGTTTAAGGAAGATTAACAAACGTAACGGGGTCCGAGACGTCTTACGTTGCTCGTTCGCGCCCATCCGTCTTTCGATAGCCGTTCTATTGAGTCTCGCAAATCAGCATCACAGCGTTTCTCGACGGTGAAGCCTGTCATGCAATTGCGCGAGCATCAATAGTACTGTGTCATGTGTTAGGGAACGACAGCAGCCTGCTAGAAACGCCGATTGCGCCTTGTAGACGTAGCTCTTTATTCCGTTTATCAGGAGGCAGCGCCTACCGTAGATGCGGAAGGATTCGCAGTGGCTTGGGTGTCCCCGTAAAAACGAATGAAGGCCGCCGATGTGGCAAAACCGAGATAGAGATTCACCACGATACCCAGGATGTTACTGACAGCAGTGATAACCGTTTTCCCAACACCGCCGACGAAACCCGCCAAGGTATCGATGATCCCGAAGGTAATGGCCACACCGATGGAAATCATGACGACCACCCCCAACAGTCCCAGAACCTTCCAGACTCGTCCTGCGGTTGCGCGAAGACTGGCTTGAATACCCGCTACAGGACCCACACGATCCACCACAATGGCAACAAACCAAAACAGAATGCGCGCGCTGAGCCAAATCAATCCAACCAGCCCCGCCACAACCATCAGGATAGCGAAAACAACCGCCAACCAATTCGGCAGAACCGCTAGACTGCCTATCCATGCCAGCAAGGCGATGACAGCAGCTAACACAGCAAATGCCAGAAGCGATATCCCCCAAGCTCCGAGAAGGGGTAAAAAGACCCGGGTGCCCGTTTTCCAAAACTCGGAGAGCAAAGACTGTTGGGTGTTCACCAGCTTGGCTAAATATCCGATCTGACCTGCCTGAAGCCAGAGGCTGACTGCAACAAATACCAGAACCCACAGCACGACTACCGGCCAAGCCCCTGAGATCCAATGAGTGACTGCGTCCAGGCGCGCTTGGTTTGCATCCGTCCCTGGTACTGCAGTATCTTCAGACCCTGTTTCATCGTCCGCAGTTTCTTCAATGCCTCCCAAAGCTTTATCTTGCGTATCTTCAACTTGCTGTCTGAGATTGGCAGGTCCCGTCATGCCAGCTTCCTGGAAGGCCTCCCAGGGAATTCCCGTCAATGCCAATGTGCCAAGAGACAAAAGCCCAAGAGTGATCCAACAAACAGCCATGAATCCAATCCCGGGCCAACTGCGATTGGCAGTTTGAAATCCTTGCGCGATCGACCGACCGATTTTCGGCTCCATTCACCATCCTCCTCTGTTCATGTAACACGTTACACGTAACCGGTGACACGTGAATGCTTCTTGGGCCATCCGATATTATTCCCACCCTGTTAGAGCGCGAGACTGAAGAACTCTTCACTCAAACGAGCGCCGCAGCACTGCTTCAACCGGGGGGAGAATCACCTCCCAGTCTACACCAGGCATTCTCGTTATAGACACAAAATTGTGAAGCGCAAAAACCTGCTGGACCCCCTTGATTTCCAACAGCTCTTTCACCCACGCCGCATCGGCACTGGCAGCATCCCGATAGGTCCGGCCATTTTGGCTCACAACTCGATTGAGCGTCCACTTCACCGCATTCGGATTCGGGGTCTCTTGAACATCGATCACCAAGGGATCGCTCATTGACCAAGGATCCGGGGTTCGTGGCTCGCCACGACTGAACCGCAACGGGATCGGACAAATCGCCCGGCTACAGCGAAGGGCGCGTAATAGAGAATAAATGAACCCAGGGACATGACTTCCATGGCACCGATATAGCCTGGCCAGGGTCCAAACAGATCCAGAAGGCTTGGCTGTATGGGCTTGTGCGCCAGATAGCCGAAATTGGTCCCCCAACGCCAGTTAATCAAACTTACCATAACTGCATAGACGTTTGTCCAGCCCCACACCCAGGCAATCGTAGTGATCCGTGGCCGCACCCGTCCTGTTACCGCCAGGTATATGGCTCCCAGAACCACACCACAATGGGCCACAAAAAAGTTCACCCACCTAAAGTTGGGAAAGCCAACCTGTAGATCCGGAGTAAGCGCTGCTTGTAAGCTACCGGCCAAAGCCCAAAAGTACGCCAATTGACAGACACCCAAGCGAAGACTCACTAACGCCACAACTATCACAAACAACGCCAGATCGCACAACTGCAAGGGTACCGGGATACGTCCCTGAGTCAGGGTAGTTATCCAAGACAAAACCTCGCTGGTTAACAGAACAGATGCCAGGCTCACACGCAGGAGCCGGTCGTCCCAGCCGGACAAGCGTCGTCGATCCAGAATCAAACCTAAAGCCAGAATCGCCGTGCCTGCCAGAACCGCCACATGCTCAGGGCTAAAGGTAACGAATCCATGCGCGGAGGGCATCCTTAAGACTGAGGTTTTGCAAAATACCTCGAGGTCAGTGGCCCAGGGCCAAGAAGAAAGTAAATCATGATTCTAAGGTCCAGTACTTACGTCTGTGTCATGTTTCATGGTTTATGTGTCATGAAAAAGCGGAAAATAAACAGGCACCTCAAGTATGGCCAAAGGGCTCCTTTTTCTTTCCATGACTCATGACTCATGACACAATCCTCATTACTTCTCTTGGAACATAACACAACACTCGGTCGATGCGTTGGCTATTTTTGCAAAAGCCCAGTTAGGACTCTTTTGCCAGGGGGACAAGACGCTTAGCCCAAGATTTGGCTTCGCGCGCAACGGCATTGCGAAACTCTTCCTGGTGGCCCAGATGTGGCCAGACCTTCTTCCAGGTTCCCACAGCAACATCCAATTGACTCACGATGGTTTTGATCTCAGCCGTCTGCTGATGGGTGTTGGCCGACTGACAGGCCTTCATCGTCTGCCCCAACACCTCAGCAATGACGGCTTCAGACTCCCGGGTCTGGATGCAAGATGCAATCTGCTCACAAGAACTGATCAGACTTGCCAACGTTCCGGGAACACTCGCCACTAGTGCTCCATCCCTATTGAAATGACGGGCTGCCGATACTGAAAATAGGCTATGAATTGCAGCGGAGTATCCATCCGTTCGATGTAGACGGAGCACTAGAGATTCTCGTTGTCTACCTGCCTATCCTATGCATACAGACGTGGGTTCATTGACACGATCGCAACTGCGATGTTATAGTGATCCCTCTCGTGGGGCAGTAGCTCAGTTGGGAGAGCGCCACAATGGCATTGTGGAGGCCAGGGGTTCGACCCCCCTCTGCTCCATTGTTATTCGTATGGGGTCGAAGGGAGCCTCGAGAATTGTCGATTGACGATTGTCGATTTTCGATTGAACGGCCATCTTCCAATCGAAAATTCCCAGGCTGTTTCATGATTCCTTAGGCGAGGCGGCTGGCTAACCGACGTCCCAAGCGAATGCAAGGGACAAAGGTGCCGACCTTCCTCTGTTCCAGGGGATTTTGCCTTCAGCAAAAATCCGCAGAGCGTTTGAGACTGAAGCGTCAGTAATTAGATTTAAAAACGCCCCAGTTCAGCCCAATCATACTAAGCAAGACTCTCTCTTAAGTCAAGCAGACACTTGAGGTTGGTTAAAACATTGCATACTAGTACTGTGCCATGGTCGATGTGTCCTGTGTTATGGAACGACGGCGCCGTGGGAAGCCTTTCATGACACATAACACATGAAACTTGACACAACACTAGAGGCCTTGGATGAACCAGACGAGCCGTAAGATAAGGCAATTACTGATCATCGGGCATATTGGCTGGATCGGGTTTGTGGCAACAGCCGTGGCGCTGAACCCCTCAGCCGAAGCCGCCCACGTCAACGTTATTGAGCTGGATAACCAGATCATCAGTCCGGTGACGCAGCAGTACATCGATGATGCGATTCATCGGTCCGAAACGGATGGCGCGGTCTGTTTGGTCCTGTTACTCGATACCCCAGGGGGTCTTCTGGAATCCACACGGGCCATCGTGAAGCACATCATGAACGCAAAGGTTCCGGTCGCCGTCTATGTCGCTCCCTCCGGTTCCCGAGCCGGCTCAGCCGGGGTCTTCATCACGCTGGCCGCACACGTCGCTGCCATGGCTCCTTCCACCAATATCGGAGCCGCACACCCGGTTGTCGTTGGAGAAGGATCCGGACCGGTCAAAAAACTCATCAAGCGAATCAAACGAGTGGCACAGGAGGAATCGGCTTCACGGAAAAAGAAAAAACCTGAGGAAGCCGTTGAGGAAGAACTTGTTCAAGAAGAAGAAACAGACCCCATGACCCAGAAAATCGTGAATGACACAGTCGCCTGGATCACGACGATCGCCAAGACGCGTGGACGCAATGAAGAGTGGGCAAAGAAAGCGGTGACCGAAAGCTTCTCCGTTACCGAAACCGAAGCCCTCAAGGAACGCATCGTCGATGTAGTCGCTACGGACGTTTCGGATCTCTTGAATCAGATCCATGGCCGCAAAGTGGAACTTTCTGGAGTGGCCGTCGAGTTGGTTACCCGTGGGGCGTCCCTCATCCTCATGCCCATGACGAAGCGCCAACAGTTTCTGGCGGTGGTCACCAACCCCACCATCGCTTACCTATTGATGATGCTGGGCACCCTCGGTTTGATCTTCGAATTCACCCATCCGGGCGTGGGATTTCCGGGAATCGCCGGTCTTATCTGTATCGTCCTGGCCCTCTACGCGTTCCAAACCTTGCCGGTTAGTTACGCCGCGGTGGCGCTGATCGTCTTGGGCCTGGGGCTGCTGGTGGCTGAGATAACCATCGTCAGTCACGGACTCCTGGCAATAGGAGGAGTCATCTCCCTGACGCTGGGAAGCCTCATGCTCTTTGAAGGCCCGGAGCCGAGTCTGCGCGTCCCGCTCAACGTGATCCTACCCGCTGTTGCCACGCTCTCCATGATGATTCTCTTCGTCATCCAACGCGCCCTGCGCATCCAGCGTCGCGCGCCAACGACTGGGGTCTGGGGATTGCTCGGCCAGACGGGAGTCGTCTCCAGCGCTTTGGCGCCGGAAGGACAGGTGTTCATCCAAGGAGAGCTTTGGCAGGCGCGTAGCCTGCGAGCTGTCAGTGTCGGGAAGAAAGTGCGCGTGACGCGCGTTGAGGGATTGCAGCTTGTCGTCGAACCCCTAGAAGAAGGAGACTCGTAATGCCCTTTATTGGAAGCATCTCGTTTCCGATCATCCTGGTCGCGTTCTGGCTCTTCAACTGTATCAAGATCCTACAGGAGTATGAACGGGGGGTCATCTTCCGTCTGGGGCGTCTTGTGCCGGAACCACTCGGGCCGGGCATGCAATTCATCATCTGGCCGATCGATCGGGTCGTGCGTGTGAGCCTGCGGACAGTCACCCTCGATGTTCCCCCTCAAGACGTCATCACGAAAGACAACGTATCCATCAAGGTCAACGCGGTCATCTATTTCCGCGTGATGGATCCGAACAAGGCAATCGTGAATGTGGAGGACTATCTCTTCGCAACCTCCCAGATGTCGCAGACGACGCTGCGCAGCGTGTTGGGTCAGGTCGAGCTGGACGAACTCCTCGCCCACCGGGAGAAGCTGAATCAACAACTCCAGATGATCATTGACAAGCAAACCGATCCTTGGGGAGTCAAGGTTTCCGCGGTTGAGATCAAGCATGTGGACCTGCCGGAAGAAATGCGACGCATGATGGCCAGCCAGGCGGAAGCGGAACGGGTTCGGCGCGCCAAGGTCATCGGGGCCGAAGGAGAATTTCAGGCTGCCCAAAAGTTGGTGGATGCCGCTCGCCTGATGAGTGAACAACCGATGTCGCTGCAAATGCGCTATCTCCAAACCCTCGCTGAAATCGCCACTGAGAAAAATTCGACGATTATCTTCCCCATCCCCATCGATCTCATTAAACCCTTCACCGAAAAAGCCAAATCGAACTAAAAGGCGAACGGGGTTCAGGGCTCGGGGCTCTGGGCAATTGCCCCCAGCCCTGAACCAGATACGCCGAGGTGGCGGAATAGGCAGACGCGCGGGTCTCAAAAACCCGTGGCCGCAAGGTCATGAGGGTTCGACCCCCTCCCTCGGCAGTTTCCCTTAACCGCTAACAGGATGCTGGGGGGCCATGACCCGTCTCACCGATGAGCGGTGGTGTATTTGCCCTGAACTCTCAACCCAGAACCACGAAGGGCTTTTCCGCATCCCGCTAATGGGGGTCGAAGGGAGCCGAACCTTCGGTCAATCAAGAGAGCCGAGGAAATTGTCGATTGACGATTGTCGATTTTCGATTGAACGGCGGTTTTTCAATCGACAATCCAAAATTGACAATCGAAAATTCCCAGGCTGTTTCATGATCCCTTGCCCTACTCCCGTGGGGCTGTGGCTGAGGTTGTTGAAGGGGGAACTTCCGCAGAAGAAGCAGAGATCGTGGTAACGGCACCTATCCGTCGGAATTTCTCGTAGCGATTCTGGATGAGTTTGTCTATGGAGAGGGTCCCTGCGTGTTTGAGAAAACGGAGGATCGAGGCACGGACCCGCTCAGCGACGATATCTGGATCATTATGCGCTCCTCCCAGAGGCTCTTCGATGACCTCATCAACGATGCCCATTCCCAGCAAATCGTAAGCAGTCAGTTTCAAAGCCCCTGAGGCTTCCGGCGCACGCAGACGATCCCGCCACAAAATCGCCGCACATCCTTCGGGCGAGATCACGGAATAGTAGGCGTTTTCCAGAATCGCCACCCAGTCTCCAAGGCCGATTCCCAAAGCACCCCCGGAGCCTCCTTCTCCAATGACACACACATAAATAGGGGTCTTCAAACCGGACATCTCCCGAAGGTTGTAAGCGATGGAGTGGGCTTGCCCGCGTTCCTCCGCACCGACGCCGGGATAAGCACCGGGGGTATCGATGAAAACAATAATAGGCCGCCGGTATTTTTCTGCCATGCGCATCAGACGCATAGCCTTGCGATACCCCTCAGGGTGCGGAGACCCAAAATTGCGCATTAGGTTTTCCTTCGTATCCCGCCCTTTCTGGTGGCCTAGTACGATGCAGGAGTGCCCCTCGAACATGCCCAGACCTGCCACCAAGGCCCGATCCTCTCCAAAGAACCGATCGCCATGAAGCTGCACGAATTCGCCAAACAACTTCCCGACGTAGTCGAGGGTATAGGGTCGTTGGGGATGACGTGCCAGTTGCACGCGATTCCACGGAATGAGGCTTCCGTAGATCTTCCGTTTGAGCTGTTCGATCTCAGCCTCGAGGGCTTTGATGCGAGAGGAAGCTGTCTGGTCGGAGGCCTTGCGGGCTTCCTGAAGCCGATGTTCCAACTCGGCAATCGGTTTCTCAAACTCGTAGCGGTATCCGGTCGCAGGCATTGCTCAATCTTGCGCAGCAAAATGGATCCACGATTAATCAACGATGGTGACTTCGGTGCCCACAGGGACAATGGCAAAGATTTCCTCGACATCACTGTTAGCCATGCGCACGCATCCAGCCGTCACCTGCTGGCCCAATGTCTCGGGTTCCGTGGTTCCATGAATGCCGTAGCCTTTTTTGTCAAACCCAAGCCAGCGAGTGCCGAGAATGTTTTCCGGACTCTCAGGAGGCACCACCGCTCCTTGTTTATACCAAACAGGATTGGAGATCTTGTTGATGATTTTAAAGGTGCCTACCGGTGTTGAATTGTCCTTGCCCGTTGAGACGGGATAGGCCTTTACGAACTGATCCTGCGCAGTCAACAGCAGCCGGTTCTGTGATTTATCCACGATGAGGTTGAAGTGGCCCTTGGGAATCTTGAGCTTCTGGCCGGGACGGATCAGGTCGCTATCCAATCCGTTGGCCTTCTTCATAAATTCCACTGTCGTACCATGATCGGAAGCAATCTTTCCAAGCGTCTCTGCCGGTTGCACTTCATGAACAGAATCCCACTCGGTCACCGTCTGAGATAATAACAACGCCATGTTCACTCCACCCAACTGATCCTCGGCGAGGGCAATCAAGGGGGACTCTGGAAACTGCTCGATCAGCATCCGACAGACTTTCTGGGATTCCAATAGTTGATTCTGGTCGCGATAGATCTGTCCCAGTTGCAAGAGCGCATCATCTGTCCAGGGGGAGTTGGGAAATGTCGCGATCAATTCCTCAAGGGTTTTTTGAGCCCCCGACAGATCCCCTTTGTGTTGCGCACGACTGGCGCGATTCAACAATTGCTTGCCCCCTGGCTCAAAAATTCCTTGCTGGCTCAGAAAGACCAACCCCCCAAGACCTGCGATGAGTGCCACTCCAATGATCACCCCTTGCACCAGCTGACGACGCATCCTACGCTCCTTTTATCGTTATCCTTGTATGGTTACCCTTTTTCTAAACGGCTACCCCATCTTTCTTTTCACGGGAACCAGTCTATAACGACAGCAATGATGATTCCTAACAACATCCCCGCAAGAACTTCCAGCGGTGTATGCCCCAAGAGCTCCTTCAGTCTCTGTTCCTGGATCCGGCGTTGAAAATAGATGTCCTCTATCATGCGATTGAGAACCTGTGCCTGCCGCCCGCTCCACCGACGCACCCCCTGGGCATCGAAGAGGGTGATCACGGTAAAGGCGACGCACACCGCAAACAAAGGAGAATCAAAACCGATCTGGTGGCCAACCGTGGTACTCATGGCAGTGACGCCCGCCGCATGAGTACTAGGCATCCCGCCGGTTCCCACCAGCCAACGAAAATCAAATCGATGCAAGCGAATGACGCCGAGCAGGATCTTAATCCCTTGGGCCACCAGACAGGCCATCAGCCATGACTGAAACACTTTATTGGAAGCCCAGGGATGAAAAATGGGTGTCATCGACCGGGCTCAGGCTCCAATACGGTTACACGCAATCGTGTTGTTCCGGCCAATGTGGACTTACCCTCTCGAACCACATACCCATGATTACCCATGGCAAGCTGCTGAGCCTGCTCGTTCTTGCGCGTTTGAATCTGTCCGCGCCAAGCCGCCCAACGCTTGCGCCATAACTCTCGCTTGACATCCCGAATGGCCTGTTTTAACGCCGTCAAAGAAGACCATTGTTCTTCGAGCTTACGTTTCTCATCCTTCGCCGTGCTCAATTCGGTGTTCAGGGAAGATTCCGCAAGATGAAGCTGTTCGTTTTCCTGCCTCAAAAGAGCCATCTCATTCACCGTCTCGTCCAATCGTTGCTGCAGACGCCGCAGTTCGCTTTGAAGATTCCCCAGAGTGCCCTGGAGCGTGGCGACATCCGTCGCCTGCCCATCAATCGTCTGACGCGCCCCTGTCAGTTCCTCATTCAGGTGTGCATATTCCTGTTGAACGTGGCTCAGGTCCTGCCGCATGTGCGTATAATCATGGTCCATTCTTCGACGCTCGGCCTCTGCCCAAATGGCGCGCCACACGCTAACGCCGGCAAGAATAACCAGCGCAAGAACTAGGAGTTGTCTTTTTCTCTCCATCCGATAAGCTTGGCCTCCTTGACTTGTTTCTAATAAATGGGTATAGTGACGGATGCAAGTACAGTTGGAATATCAGTGTTAAGAGCCAAGACAGTTTCCTTATCTTGGGATAACAGCAGCCGCCCTATCTCATTGGCGGCGATACCCCTCCACGCGAATACCCCACTCTAGCATTTTGGAGTGGCACCCTGATGACGGGACGGATTCGATCCGAAAAGATTTCCCCGTTCGATGGCTCTGCCCAGAAGGATTCGCTGATACGCTGTGGGAGGGGAGTTAACATCTTCCACCGAGCGCACAGATCTTCCTGCCTCTCGGTTATCGCCTCGATCGCTCCTGCCCGTGCGTCGCGATCATCAATATCATAATTCGACCCTGTGTAAAACACAAGGGCTTTTTCGCCATGATCGCACGGACATTCTCCTACACTACATTGGGCTTAGAAGCCATCCCCGTAGAAGTCGAAGTGGATGTCGCCCAGGGTCTTCCCTGTCTGACCATCGTCGGATTGCCTGACCAGGCAGTCAAAGAAGCCAGAGAGCGTATCCGTTCAGCCATCATCAACAGCCAGTATCGCCTTCCTTCCCAGCGTGTGACCGTGAATCTCGCCCCTGCCGATGTGAAGAAAGAAGGCGGGCTCTTCGATTTGGCGATGGCCCTCGGAGTCCTTGTGGCTTCGGATCAACTAGATCCAGCGGCTTTAGCTCAAGCGGTCGTTCTCGGAGAACTGGCGCTCGATGGCACGGTACGTCCCATCCATGGAACATTGCCGATTGCGCTGGGGCTGCGCCAGAGCGGGCGAGCGCATCGGCTGCTTGTTCCTGAGCTCAACGCACAGGAGGCTGCAGTCGTCAACAGCATCGAGATCATTCCTGTACGCTCGCTGCCGCAAGCGGTGGCGTTTCTCAGCGGAGAGGCTGCGCTTCGCCCCTTGCGTGTGGCCCCGGATAGTTTCACTTTAAGCATCAACCAATACGACATTGACTTCGCCGACGTCAAAGGCCAGGCACATGTGAAACGCGCGCTGGAAGTCGCTGTGACCGGTGGGCATCACGTGCTTCTCATCGGTCCTCCAGGCTCAGGCAAGACCATGCTGGCGCAACGCATCCCGACGATCCAACCGGATCTTTCACTTGAAGAAGCCATTGAGATCACCCAGATCCATAGCGTCGCCGGGCTACTCAATGGTCGTCCGCTGGTAAGTCAGCGTCCTTTTCGAAGCCCGCACCACACAAGCTCCGCTGTATCCTTAATCGGAGGTGGGACATTTCCCAAGCCCGGTGAAATTTCCCTGGCCCATCGCGGAATCCTTTTTCTGGATGAATTGCCTGAATTCCGACGGGACGTTCTGGAAAGTCTGCGTCAGCCCTTGGAGGAAGGCCAGGTGCATGTCGCGCGAGCCAAACGCACCCTGATTTTTCCCGCTCGATTCATGTTGGTGGCTGCGATGAATCCCTGCCCGTGCGGCTACCTGACTGATTCGGCTGGTCGCTGCCGGTGTCCGTCAACCAAGATCCAAAGCTACCTGACCAAACTCTCAGGGCCCCTGCTAGATCGCATCGACATGCACGTTGAGGTGCCCGCCGTTGCCTTTGATGCCCTCACCCGAGCCCCCGAGGGAGAAGCCTCGAGCGTAATCCGCACCCGCATCCAACAGGCGATCGCCTTTCGTCGCAAACGTGGGCAGCAATATCCCAACAGCCAGTTGCGGACCAAGGAGCTCAAGACCTATTGCGAGATGACCCCTGCCGTGATCCAGTTGCTCAAATCAGCCATGCAGGAACTCAACCTCTCTGCCCGCTCCTACATAAAAATTCTGAAGATCTCCCGGACGATTGCCGACTTGGCTGAGCATGATATAATTCAGCCAGAACATATTGCGGAAGCGATCCAGTATCGCAGCTTGGATCGGCAGTTGTGGGTGTAGTCTACCCGTTTTTCCATCGCAAACGGAGGGAAAAGACTATGAAACTACAGGTGGTATTAGTTCCTGCTGCTCTCTTGTTTTTCTCCGGTCTGGCTTTGGCTGACGAACCGCCATCATGGAGTAAGTTTGAGAGCGCGTCTGCTAACGGTCGATTCCGAGCAGAGGTCAGAGTCAAAGAGAAGTCAGCAGGGACAAATCCGTGGGACTCGAAATACCAGCTCAGTGTTTTTGAAGTGAGCCGGCAATCAGGAACGCCAATATGGTCTTGCGATTATGACTACGACGGATACCCAGACGGGATGCTCTCGGATGATGGCTCAACGTTTGTGTATGTCAACTCTTGGTATTACGCAGATAGCCCAGCTGTATCCGTCTACCACAATGGTAAAAAGGTTGGGATTTTGCGTGGCCAAGATTTCAAGATTGCACAGTCGAAACTTCGCCGATCTGCTTCCCATGAGCTTTGGCTTGATGAATCCGAGATGCCACACGCCAGGTTCGTAAGTACCCCAAACCTCCCCTTAGCTTTGGAAGTTCGCACGATTGATAAGAACATACACCTTATTGACGTAGCGTCAGCTAAAATCTTGAAGTAATGGGCGCTCGATGACGTGGCTCCTTGTTCACATACGAGCATTTCCCAACGCTGCCCGTATCACATATTCCACCTGCGCCACGTAGACGCCTGTCTCCCCTACATTGCGTCCACGCCACCAAGATCTCCCGGACGATTGCCGACTTGGCCCAACAGGACATCATTCAGTCTGAGCACATCGCAGAAGCCATCCAGTACCGCAGCCTCGATCGCCAGTGGTGGGGGTAATACTCCCTAACCTCTTGACGATGTATCATCCAGTATATACACTCTCTATGGGCGACCGATGACGGTGTGGCAGGAGCCGATCCAGTTCCAATGGGACGCTGGCAACCGGGAGAAGAACTGGATCAAGCACCGGGTGACCAACGCCGAGTGTGAGGAGGCGTTTTTCGATCCCCACAAACGGCTGCTGCGCCCCACGGTGCATGGGGACCACGAGACGCGGCACGTCCTCATCGGACACACCGTAGGCAAGCGGTTGCTCGTCGTGATTTTTACGATCCGTGGGCAGGCGGTCCGGGTGATCTCAGCCAGGGATGCGCACAAGAGGGAGCGAGGCCTCTATGAAGAAACCGCTTAAACTGCCAAAATTCAAGACAGAGGACGAGGAGCGAGCCTTCTGGGCGAGGATCGACTTGGCAGACTACTTTGAGTCGAAAGACTTCCAAAGCGTGTCGTTTCCGAACCTGAAGCCCTCCTCGCGTTCCATTTCCCTGCGGCTGCCAGAGCCCATGATCTTGCGCCTGAAGGAGCGGGCCAACGAGCGTCACGTGCCCTACCAGTCCCTCATCAAGCAGTACATCACCGACGGACTGAAGAGTTAACCCACCTCTCACGTATTGCATGCGACGAAGGACGAAAGCCACAACTCGCGTTTCGAGAGTGCGTCAAAGGAAGCTGCGCACCCTATTGGAAGCCGCTTATGCCGAGGTGGGTTCAAAGGCGAAACGCGTGGAACGCGAATTCTCCCGCCTGGATACTGATCCGGTTCTCAAGGTTGTCTGTGAGAATGAACGGGACGCCGCCTATGACCAGCTATAACGGAGGAGAGATCGGATTTTGATGCCTGAAGACCAGATGAAACCGAAGAAACCCTTGCCCAAATTCAAGTCAGAAGCCGAGGAGCGTCGGTTCTGGTCTACCCACGACTCGACGGACTATCTAGACTGGAGCAAGGTCAAGCGGGTCGTGTTTCCGAATCTCAAGCCCTCAGTCAAGACGGTGTCATCGAGGGGATTCCTGAAGGGCATGAAGACCGGGCCGATCCGAGAAAAGCGCGACCGGCACTGACCCACTCGGTCAGGTGATTTTTGACTCCAGTTCGTTCGCGATATCCTGCCGGAATCGTTTCAGATATTCCAGCGCAGCTTCCATCTCCTGCCCTTGTCTGTCGGCGTAAGCATCCAATTTTTCTGACTCCTGCAACACAGTCCATTCGTCGTCAACATCGCCGTCTTTCCTCAACACATCAGACAGCACCATCTGCATCGAGCTGAGTTCAGGTAACTCCTCCTTGGCTAATCCATGCACAAACGAGTTTCGCCTGTTGGCCCATCGATTGATCGTTTCATGCTGATGAAAATCTTTGAGAAGCGCACGCAACTTGGCGAGTTGACGCCTATTCAACTTATCCAACACCTGTCCGATCAGGCCAGGTCCGTCAGAAATTCCCAATTCGAGTGCCAGATTGACAAACCTGAACGCTTTCTCGCGGAACACATGGATTCTAAAGGCCCAAGTTCAATAAGTAAGTGCAACAGCTAGAGGGGTTGACGGCTTCCGCGTTAGAATACGCGGACTATACCGATACCCTACCAACACCTGAGTAGCCATGAACGAGATGTCTTGGCCGTCCTTCGAAGTCGGGGGCAGTCGCTGCGGCAGATCGCCGCAGTCCTGCGGCGCGCCCCCAGCACCCTGGCGCGGGAGCTGCGACGGAATGCCCCGCCCATCTACAGCGGCTACTACCTGGCGCACAAAGCCCAGCACCGCGCCGAGACGCGCAATCGCGTGGCGCATCAGCGACCGCGCCTCAAGTCTGCCCGCCTGCGCCGGTACGTGGCCACGCGCCTGCGGGCGGGTTGGTCG
>JAHFGV010000033.1 GCA_023247255.1 Candidatus Omnitrophota bacterium
GACCAACCCGCCCGCAGGCGCGTGGCCACGTACCGGCGCAGGCGGGCAGACTTGAGGCGCGGTCGCTGATGCGCCACGCGATTGCGCGTCTCGGCGCGGTGCTGGGCTTTGTGCGCCAGGCGGAAGCCGTCAACCCCTCTAGCTGTTGCACTTACTTATTGAACTTCGGATTGTCGATTTTGGATTGTCGATTGAAAACCGCCGTTCAATCGAAAATCGACAATCGTCAATCGACAATTCCAAAGGATGAGCCTGTGGCACCGGCAAGGCCACCCCGCGTGGGGTGACATCCTGCCCACCCAGTCGGCTCTGCACTACTCTGTCGCTCACGGACGAAGGCCGTGGCGCAATGGCGGGGTCGCACTGAAGAAGTGGGAACCATGCAGCGCTTCAAAGCTCTCGCCAGGCAATCCGTTGCGTCGTATATGTGTTCGATATCTGAGTCATATTCTTGACTGTCTCATCGTAATGGATGGCGGCGCTGCCCGTCACATTGATCGATTGGGCGTTAATGCTTCCGAATATCTCGGCGTTTCCGGTGATCGTGATATTCGAATCAGGACCGTACAACACCCCATAAAATCCTGTCGATCCTGTGAACGTTCCCTGTTCCAACGTTGCGTCTCCGGTGGAACTCATCAGAACAAGCATCTGCTTCGGATCGGACGAAACCCCCATCAAGGAGTTGCCTTTCGCCACCAGTTGTCCCGTGAGATACACCGTCACCGAACCACTGGCTGTCAGGGTGGATCCGCCTTCTAACGTAAGGTTATGGTAACAGTAGACATTACCTCCATTATTCCCTCCAGTAGGAGTAAGAGTCACCGTCGTATTGCCGCCAATAGTCGCATCCAAACAGCTCAATCCTAGTGGAACCACAACGGGTGGCAGAGGAAAATAAGTTTCCTGGGCCACGACATCCTGGGTATCGGTCGGAGGACTCGTACCCCCTGTGATGAATGCCGGATCGTAATCCGTAACGACTGTGTAGGGATCGGTCGCCTCGTATCCAACAACGACTTGTCCATCGATGAAGATACTGCCTCCCAAGTCCACCCCTCCGCTCTGGTCACTGTTGGTTCCCACATCCCCATTATGCCCGGCGTTGTAAGACGGTGAGGTCGGGTCATCGTTATACGGGCCCCGTGAGGAATCATAGCTGTCTGTAATGGCACTGCCGCTGACATTCATTCCTTCATCCCCGAAAAGAGCGAATTCGAAAACTGATTTTGGAGTCAGCCTGAAAACCACTTCCAGTTGGCGTTGTTCATTCTGGCTGGTGCCACGCGTCCGGACCCGATAGGTCAGAGGATCGATGGGCTGTGATAAATCGACTTGAAAACTCCCGGTAGACAGATTGGCCGTTAGAACATCATCGACGGCGGTGAGGGTACGCAGATTACGGCTTGCTTGATCCACAGCCGCCTCAGCCAGATACAAGGCGTTGGAGCGGCTATAGACGCGTTCACTCGCATCGGTCTGCCAAACCCCCCGGACCAAAAGGGCCGCGCCAGCGAGCGTAAGAAACACGACCAACCCCAAAGCTGTGATCAACACAAAACCGCTTTCTCTGATTTTCTCGCATCTTTCTCCCATTTTCATCCTCCTTATGACCACCTCCCGCGGCCCGCGGGGCGGAGGCGGTCAGTGGTGAGATGATAAATTTTGCGAAGCAAAATTTATGGTTCAATTCCTCATTTTGACAATAGCGGTGGCAGTCTCGGAGACGACGCGTTGACGCGGAGACACCCGTTGAAATACCAGACGGATCCTGACTTCGTCCGTAGCCATTGCACCATCGATATTTCGATCTTCGAACGTTACACCATTGACGTCATTGGCCAGCACACGTGAGTTGACCCCTACCACTCGTCGGAGTTGTCGCGCGGCGGGAACAAATTGATACTGCACTGGATTGCCGATATCCCACTCGATATTCCCTACATTGTCAACAATCAGGCCGTTACCGTCTATGTCGATCGGAAGATAAAAGGTCATCGTCGTATTGTTGGGTGGGGCAGGAATGACGAGATTGGGCGGGCTTCCTGCCGCCGCACGGGTGGTGTGCCTCAATTCCCCCAACACCGCATCGAGAGCCAATTGTGCTTGGGAACGCATTTCTGCCTGTGTGGTCGAAGTCCACAAAAAATCGGATTGACATATCAGATGCTCCACGAAGATGGAACTCACCAGGGTGATGATCGAGCTGACGATAATCAGCTCAATCACTGTCCAGCCTCCCCATGAGCGAGGCGCTGGTGGAACCCTATGGCGCGGTAGACTTCCAAATCGATCCGCTCGATTGCGCATGGTCCGGGAAACCATTTTTGCCAAGCCCCCTCCTAAATGAATGCCCCAGTCCGATTTCTAGTTGGTTGAACGGGTTGAACATTACCCGCTCATCTTGAGAGTCGACAACCGCGTAGTACGCGCGCGGCCTCGGTAGGTCCAATTGAGAGTCGCCACTACTTCCATGCGTCCCGGCGCTTGGTTGGGATAGGTAACTACGATTTGTTCGCCATCCAGCGAATAGCCTCCCACAATGGTTGCGTAGTTGTTTCCTACCGGACCATTGATGAGTCCGTTGGGAAAGAGAGTCTGTAGGGTAGTGAAAGGGGAGGCACGAATGCGTTCCATGACGTCTTCTAGGTGATTCACCGCTTCCATCGTGTCCGAGGCATGTTCGGAAAGTTGATGAGAGGAAAGATAGGACCCAAGAATTCCGCTTCCAGCGATGAGAAGGACGACAAGGGTAATGACGATTTCAACAAAGGTGAAAGCTCCCCGCTTCATCTTTCTAGTCTCCCATCGGAAAAACGAATAAAAAAAGACGAGGCTCCGAAAGGCACTCGTCTCATTTCTGCACCGGCAGCTCGGCTACCCTAACCAACTCTCCTTCGGCGACTCGTCAAATCTATCCGATAACTGGCTCTGACAAGTACCTGCCGATGAGCCGTGAGGGCCCGTGGCTTTGCCATGAACCTTACCGGTTCATGGCCCTGCACCGATTTCCGTGCAGAGCGTCCTCTCCTTTCGAAGAGTTTGCCTATCCCCTACAAAAACAGGGTCTTAGCGGACAGATCAAGTATGCCTGATCCCGATACAGGAAACAAGCAATTCAAAAAATCTTGAATCTGTTCTCCCACGCCCCACGTCTCCCGCCCCCTGCCCCTGTCTTTAATTCCCCTCGCCCCATGTGCCCCGTATCACGAGCTTTAAGCAAACGTCGCGTCTTTCCGCAGCCTGCTAGGGGATCAAGATGAGCTTGCCAAATACCTCACGACGCAACATCCGTTCCTGAGCGATGCGCGATTCGCGAAGGGGAAAAACAGCATCAATCACTGGGCGTAAAACGCTACGCGCCACAAGTCCGGTAACCGTCTTCAGTTCTTCGTGCGTTCCCATCATCGATCCAAGAATGGACAGGTGTCGCGAAAACAGATAGCGCAAATCGAGTGCTACCGAAGGACCGCTTGTGGCTCCACAGGTGACAACTCGTCCACCTTTTGCCAGCAGTTTCAGACTTCCCTGCCACGTCGAAGGCCCCACATGTTCAAATACGACATCTACCCCGTGGCCGTCGGTCAATGCCCGAATGCTCGTCTCAAAATCTTCCCGACTGTAGTTGATCACTTCATCGGCTCCCAACGCCTTGGCCTTGGGAATCTTGGCATCGGATCCAACAGTGGCATAGACAGTTGCCTTAAGATGCTTGGCAATCTGAATGGCTGCATGACCAATGCCACTTCCAGCCGCATGAACGAGCAGCCGTTGTCCAGCTTGCAGTTTCGCGCGTGTCACCAACATGTGCCAGGCCGTCAAAAACACAAGGGGAAAGGCTGCGGCCGTTTCGAAATCCATACTCGCAGGCAGCGGCATCAACTCACGGGAATGCGCCGTCACGAACTCAGCGTAGCCGCCATCGGTTTTGGCTCCTCGGATACCATAGGAGTCGCAGCGGTTGTCTTGCCCAGCTTGACAAAAGGAACATTGCCCACAATGCAGCCCCGGAGTCAGAATCACCGAATCCCCTGTTTTGACTCTACCCACCCCTGATCCAACGCGTTCCACGATGCCAGCCACATCGCTGCCTACGATGTGCGGTAGTCGAATGGCGTAAGCAGCAATCCCCTGACGCAACCAAATATCGAGATGATTAACGGAGCAGGCCTTGACCCGAACCAACACCTCAGCTTCGCCTATTTGCGGATCAGGCACATCGATGTATTCCAAAACATCAGGCCCGCCGTGTCGTCGGAAAATGACTGCTTTCATGAATGCGACAAAGTGGCGCGGCAACAGGGGACAAGGGACATGAGAGTGGAATTTTCAATCCGCAATCGACAAGTCAGCGGGTGAGTAAGTCGGCGAGTCGTGGGTTATTCAACCTCAAAGGATTCTCTGAGCACACAAAGCTGAAAAACTGTCCATTGGCTCTAGGCTCAAGGCTGGAGGCTCCAGGGAACGATTCCCTCATCGTCGAGAAACCTGTCCTTCCCTCGATCCTTGAGCCTCGAGCGCTGCGGGGCCTTTTCCGCAGCCTGTTAACTCAGTGCATTAATCGTCGCCTCAAGATCGTTCGTCCGCAGCACCAGGGCCCCTTCACTGTGATTGGGGGAAGCCGTGCAGTAGGCGTATTCGATATTAATACCGACAGAGGCTAATTTTTCAGCCACCCTGACCAAAGCCCCCACTTGATTCGAGACGTCCATAAAAACGACCTCTCGTGCTTGAATCGGCTGGTGCAAATCGGACAGGACGCGTTCCGCCTCCTTAGTCTTATCGACGATAATCCGGACAATGGCATGGTCCATCGCATCTAGGATGGAAAGGGCAAAGAGGTTTATCTTAACGTTCGCCAGCGCCTGACAAATTCTCGCCAGTACCCCGGGACGGTTATCCAGAAAAAGAGTCAACTGGGTTTCAATCTTGATCATGGAAGTCGTCTCCTTCGTGCACCACCGTTACAATACCCCCTGCCCCTCCCAAACGCTTGAGCGCCCTCAACGCCTCCGAACATCTACGGTTAGCTACTCTCACAAATCTCTTTGCTGCCCACTCACCGATGGCTGGCTATACGCGATGACCGACCACTCTGCTGACGTCTGAATCGTAGCCATGCCGTCATGGCCGCTTGCCGAGAAGAATAATGCCCACTGAAACAAGGACTGCCATCCACGATCACTACCAGATGCCATGGCCCAGCCGCTTTAGCATCACGCTCAAGATGGGGCAGATAACGCCGTTCACGAATCACCACCGGTTCCAGATCCTTGGAAACGGATCCAGATCTTTGACGTTTGAGCAAGACGCCGCTTGTCTGTACGACTAACTGACGAATCATGGGTGACGGATCGACGAGTGCAATCCCCGTATCAAAAAGAAATGGCGGGCGGGTGCGCAAATCCAGCCGCTGAATCACCCAGGCTACCCGACCTTGGCAATCCATAGACTGTGAACGTCTGCCCACGCTGCGACCGAAGGACGCGCTTGGAGGGATTAATTGAAAACGAACCAGAGAGCGAATCTCAAGGGCTTCTTGAAGACGGATGCACAATCCTGCCTCACTGATGTTGATTCCCTCACTGACAACCACTGCTGGAGGGTGCAACAGACGAATTCTAAGACGGGAGGGATAAGGATTGCGAGGAAACTTGCGGCGTTCGTCCACTCCAACTCTCATGACCTGCTGACTGATAGGGTTCCCAACCGGCTACAACCCGTTTCAAAACCCAATGGAAAATATTTCTTCGTGGAGCTCCCGCGCATACCCGGGGTCGGGTGCACGGGTAAAAATATCCCGCCCAAGGGTGGGCGTATCACGGATTCTGGGTGGAGGCTTCCCCCAAAACACTGGTTAAATCTTCAAATGTGGAAGGATTAAGAATACCCGGAATCCTCACCCCATTAATGACGAAGGTGGGAGTGCTCGTTACTCCGATCTCGCCTGCTTGTGCAATATCCCGTTTCACAGCAGTCATGCCTTCCCCAGAGGCCATGCAGTGTTGAAACGGTTGCATATCCAGCCCGACGTCCCTGGCGTCTGCTTCAAGATTCACTGGCTTGTAGGGCTCCTTGCCTCCAAAGATCCGATCATGGAAAGGCCAGAACTTACCCTGCCGATGCGCACACTCGGAAGCTGCCGCCACATCACAGGCTCCCGGATGCACTAGTCGGGTAATCTGATTATTGCAAGTAGTGTCTAAAGGAAAATGTTTGAAAACAAACCGGGTATCGTCTCGGTGATTGGCCAGAATAATCGTGTTCAATTTGGACATTCGGTTACAGGCGGCACAGAGAAAGTCACTAAACTCAACCACCTGAAACCGGGCATCCACAGGCCCCAAGCTTGGATCGCCCGAAATATCCACAGCCACCCGCGGCTGTTTTTCTACGAATTCCCGCATCTGGGGCTGAAGGCTCCCCAAGGTCCCACGACTGACAAAAGTCGTTGCCGCATGCAAACCCATAGTGGTTGAACTGCCGACGAGAAGAATACCCCAGAATAACAAAGTAGCGGGACGTCTGCTTGAAGGGACTAAGGATTGAACGGCCACAGGAAGGTGTTTCCAGACAGAAACCTGGGTCTGTCGAAGCCAACGCCAAGTCGCCAACAATAATGAAAGATTCAGGGCATACGTCAACAGACATAACACGCACAAAAACCGGATCACAAAAACCATAAGGCTGAAGAGGACAGCATCAACCGTCACAAACACAACAGCCACTCCCCAGAGCAACGTCAAGGCATCCGTTTCCCACTCCCTGGATTGCAGGCTCAACAACGACAATGCAAGCACTGTGATGTAACCGATAAGCCCCCAGAGTGCCAGCGGTATTCCTAAAAACTGGGACCAGGAGCTTCCGGTCACGGCATGGCAGTTAAAAGCTCCACCGCCTCCACAGGCGACTCCTCCGAGCAGCTCTCCCCGCATCAACCCAAGATGGAGGAACACAAGAAACGCGCTCAGACCTATGCCTAGGATACTCACCAACAAACACCAAACGGCCACCCGTTGCGTTTTCATGAAGGATCGTGTAGTATTTTTACCTCGTAGGCTTATGGTTATGTATTTAAGCGATCAACGGCTGCAAAGTCAACATCATAAAAAGGATCATAAAAAGCAACTTGCAGAGAAGTCGCGAGGGTGATACACTCTCGCAAAACCATAGGAGGTGGGTATGCGACGAGGCATCGGGGTGTTGGTCATCGGTGTCGTCCTACTCGGTGGGGCAGTGACTGCCTCAGCGGCGAGCCCTTGGGCAAAGGAGTCAACATACACAGCTCAGGTTGGGGGCAAGCTGCGTTATGGTCTCACCAACACGCTGTTGGGTTGGACCTCGCTGTTCCGAGAACCCATGGAGGCAAGCCAAGCGGGAGAGAACGTGTTTGGCGGCATCGCTCGTGGGATCTGGAACGCGGCAGGACAGACGGTAGGTGGCGCCGCGCACACGGTGACATTCTTCATCCCTGCCATCGACGTCCCTCTACCGGAAGGTGGAACGGACCTGCTGCAGTAAACCTGCCTGTTTTTGCTTTCTTCGAAGTAGCCCCGCATCTGGTTCTAAACTGGATGCGGGGTTTTTCTATCGACAATTGTCAATCGATAATCAAAAATCTCCTCAGCCTGCTAGTGCTTCGCTTGATCGGCGATGGCCTGGGTGGCCCGTCGGATCGCTTGCGGATCTCCGAGATAAAAGTGGCGCTGAGAGACCAAGTGATCGTTCAATTCATAGACCAGAGGAATCCCAGTGGGAATATTCAGCTCAACGATATCCTGATCGGAGATTTGATCCAAATGCTTGACCAAGGCACGTAAGCTGTTTCCATGAGCGACGATAATCACGCGGGCTTTCTTCTGCAGGACAGGTACAATGTGCTCCTGCCAGTAGGGAAGAAACCGCCTCACCGTATCCTTGAGCGACTCTGTCAACGGCAGATCTTCCGAATCTAGATGAGCATAACGAGCCTCCCGAGCGGCAAAGCGTTCATCATCCGGTTTCAAAGCCGGGGGACGAATATCATAACTCCGACGCCATATCTTAACCTGTGCCTCTGTGTGTTGTACGGTCATCTGGGCTTTATCCAATCCCTGAAGCGCTCCGTAATGCCGTTCGTTCAGACGCCAACTGTGATGAATTGGAATCCACATGAGATCCATTTCCTCCAGGACCAACCAGAGCGTCTTGATGGCGCGTTTCAATACGGACGTGAATGCCACATCAAAGGTATAACCTTCCCGATGCAACAGGCGGCCGGCTTCAATCGCCTCTCTAAGGCCCTGCTCACTGAGGCCGACATCGGTCCAACCGGTGAACCGATTCTCTTTGTTCCACACGCTCTGCCCGTGACGCAACAATACTAACTGTCTCATCTTGTCCTTATGTCTGCTTTTAAAATCTGCGCCATTAGCCGGTGTGCCGCATCCCGGCGGCAATCCCATTAATCGTCAGGGCCAGGGCCCGTTCCAGTCGAGGATCACGCGGACGTTTCGCCTTCGATTGCCGCTCGTTGAGGAAACGGACCTGGAGAAGGCTGATGGGATCGACATAGGGATTTCGAAGACGGATGGCCGTCTGCAAAACATCATTGGCATCCAGCAGATGGCGCTGACGGGTAATAGCCAATACCGCTTGCGATGATTTGACAAACTCACGTTCCATACAGGTAAAGAGGCGCTGCCCAATGGATTTGGGCTGGACAACAGCGGCATATTCCTTTGCAATCCGCATATCGGTCATCCCCAGGCCCATCTGGATAAAATCAACCATGACATGAAACCATGGAAAGTCCCGGTACATCTGTTGGAGCACCGACAGCGTGGCTCGTCTTGCATCCATGACCCGTTCTACTGCCGTACCGAATGGGAACCAACTGGGAAGCATGTGACGGTTCTGAATCCAACTGAATACCCAGGGAATGGCCCGAAGATCTTCGATGGGATGCCGGGCGTTGGCTTTTGGACGGCTCGCCGGACGCGAGCCGATACGAAATTCCCGAATCACCTGAATGGGGGTGGCCTGTTCGAAATAACGGACAAACGCGTCATCCTCGTAGACCACTTGGCGGTAACAGCGATACGCCACCTGCGACAGCTCCTCGGCGATCGCACTCCATTGCGTCATCTGACTGGGAGTTTCTGTCGCCAGGAGGGTGGCTTCCAAAACGGCTGAGAGCACCAACTCAACGTTGCGCATCGCCAACATCGGATTGGCATACTTGGCAGCGATCACCTCTCCCTGCTCCGTAATCTTGATCCGTCCTTCCAACGTACCCTGGGGCTGAGCCAGGATGGCCTGATGTAATGGGCCACCTCCTCGGCCGATTGTACCCCCACGTCCGTGGAAAAGTTGTAACACCACTCGGTGGTCTCGTGACACTTCATGCAGCCGTTGCTGGGCCTGATACAGCTGCCAGTTGGCGGTGAGAAAGCCGCCATCCTTGTTGGAGTCGGAATATCCCAATTGGATCTGTTGATAGCGCTCCCGCGAGAGCAGATATTGGTTGTAGATCGGATGCTGGTAAAGCGCAGTCATGATCTGGTGCGAGCGGCGCAGATCGTCAATCCCCTCAAAGAGCGGGACGATGTTGACCTTGCTCAACCAACCCCGATTGGTTTTCCGAAATAAATCCATCTGCTGGAAAAACCACAACACCGTCAACACGTCACTGGGCTGATGGGTCATGCTGATGATATAGCCGTCGATGGCATCGGAATCGATGGAGGATATGTGCTCGGACATAATCTGGAATGTTTGGATGATTTCGCGCGTTGCGGCAGATGTCCCTTTGAATCCGTCGATGTACCGGGGATGGCTCAGCAGATCATCGAGCAGGGCAACGCGTTGCGCTTCCGTCATCTTCAAGGGATCCCCAGGGGCGAGTGCGTGGACCCGTACCCATTCGGCCCAAGCCTCCAGATGCCTGCGGCTGTGCTCGCGAACATCCAGTTTCGTGAAGGCAAATCCAAAAAGGTTCACCTGAAGAGTCAGTTTCGCCACCGCGTGTTCAGCCACAGGCGTGGCTCGATGACTGATGAGGCTGCGCTGGATCAAACGAAGATCACCCTGGAACTCTTGCACGTTTGTATAGCCTTCTTCGCTTTCGGTCGGATGCCGAAGCATCTGGCGCAGGCGATGGCTCATGATGTAGAGCTTCTGCCGGTACGGTTGATGGGGGAACTTCTCATCGAGCATTTCCCCCAATGCCGGAAAGCTGCGGCGATCATTCAACAACGAGCGTTGAAACGCCGGCAGGATACGGCAAAGCTTGCTCGAATGGGTTAGCTGCGTCTGCAACGTCTCCAATGAAACGATGTATTGCTCGAGGATGGCCTGTCGGTAACGCAAAAGCGCCCAACGCAAAGATTCATGCGTCACATAGGGATTGCCGTCTTTGTCTCCACCGATCCAGCTACCGAGTCGCACCAGACTGCTCAAAGGCAAGCGGCGACCATAGACCCGTTCCGTCTCAGATCGAAACGCCATGCCTACCTCTGCCAGCGCATCATACAAGACGGTGGACAGATAATACAGGCCTTGCTCCACTTCATCCTGAACGCTCGGTCGCATCACACGTAATTCATCGGTCTGCCATAAATCCGTAATTTGTTCCAGCAACTGTTGGGTGATGGCGCATTGTTCCTTGGGCGTGGGTTGAAGCTGTTCGCGCTCAATCAGAAGATCCCAGATGGCCCTATGTTTCCCGAGAATCGTCGGAGGCAAGGCCTGAGTCGGATGGGCCGTGAGCACCAAGTATATGGAAAGTTTGGAAACCTGCTCGCTGAGGATTTCATAGGAAACCCCCGAAGCATGAAGCCTGTGGACGACGTCTTCGATCGAGCCTCGTTGAGGATGAAAACCAGGGAGGGTTTCATAGTAGCGTTTGCGACGGACGCGATGGTTTTCCTCTGCGATGTTCACCAATTGAAAGTAGACACAGAAGGCACGGATGATTTTCTCTGCCTTTGCGATTGGTAGGTGCTGAAGGATTCTTTGCAGCGCGCGTTTATCGGCACCGCGCGCATGCCGCCGGATGTTGATGGAGAGCCTGCGAATGCGTTCCTCGGTTTTAAAGAACGACGGACCTTCCTGATGGATCAATACCTCACCGAGGAGCTCGCCAAGCCAGTGAACTTCCTGACGCAAAGGCGCGAGCTTGTCCTCGGAGGCGGCAATTCGTGGAAGACGAGTCTGATATCTACGAACAGCTCGCGTTTTTTTTCTGGCGTCTTGCGTAGGGATCGGTTTTGCAAAGCGAAAGTCAGGATCCGTCATTTCGGGGAACCAGCTTCAAGATGCGCAAGGATGGCTGAATAGTCATCGTTTCCCTTTCCGGTGCTTTGCGCTTCACCGAATAGCCGTTCGATGAGCTCCGTCACGGGCAGCGGAAGATTCAATTCTTTGGCGAGCTCATTCATCAGCCCGAGGTCCTTACGCATCAGGGAAAGGGCAAAATGCGCGGCAAAATCGCGCTTAAGCATCGTCGATCCCTTCGTTTCGTACCATGGCGAGCAGAAGGTGCTGGCCGCCAGCACATCGAGGAAACGCCGGGGATCCAAACCACAACGTTGCACGAGTAAAAGTCCTTCGGCAAATCCGGTTGCCAGATGAGCCAACATCAGGTTGGTGGCGAGCTTCAGGGCGGAGCCCATGCCCACGCCTCCCGCATAAATAATCGTCTTTCCCATCGCTGAAAGCACCGGCCGCACCCGCTCCAACGTCCCTGGCAGTCCTCCGATCAAGATCACCAACGTCCCTTGCTTGGCAGGTCCTCTGGAACCCACAACCGGTGCATCTAGAAACTCGACCTGTTTCGTCGTCAAGGCCCCAGCGAGTTTGCGGGAGGTCGTCGGAGAAACGGTACTCATATCGACGACGATAGCACCTGAGCGGATGCCTTCTAGGACCCCGCTCGGCCCAAGAATCACCGACTCGACAGCGGATGGGGCGGAAACCATAGTAATCACTACATCGACTTCAGAAGCAACGTGGGCGGGGCCTTTAGCTACCTTTGCCCCGCGCTCAGCTAAGGGTTTGGTTTTTATGGGTGTCCGATTCCAAACCACTAGTGGAAAGCCCGCAGCGAGGAGATTCATCGCCATCGGCGTTCCCATCGTACCCAATCCCAGAAATCCAATTCGTAACATGGCCACCGGAGTATTTTCTGAATCGCAGGTAGCATAACGGCCTGCTGTGTCAGTTGTCAACGCCCTATCAGCAGGATGCTGAAAAACCCGTCTTGGCTCTAGGCTGAAAGAATCTTCGATTGTCGATTGGAAAATAAAACAAATCGACAATCGACGATTGACAATCGACAATGCGTTGGGCTTCTAGACAAAAGCACCCAACGATTCAGCCGGAAGAATCCTTGAAAGATAGTCCCACCACTCAAGCGGGCGTGGCTGCCGATGGCGCAGTTCAGCGGGAATTGAAGTAAACAGGCGGGAATGAACCCTGGCGATACGCGGGTAATCTTCCCCAATCGGCCGCAGGACCCACGCTCACGCTTCCTAAGAACACCTAACATAATGAAAACATGGCTGCGTTGCGGCGAAAACTGCCCAGATGCAAGGAACGAGTACGATAGCGTAAAGCTAGCGATACGCACAGCAGGAGTGACGCAGCAGATGGGCAGTTTTCGCCGCAACCCGAAGGGCTGGGCTTATCTGCTTCGCTGCGCTGCGTTGCTCGTCGTCGCCATATCGCTTGCCGCATGATATGCCTTCCTCCTCGCCCTTGACAAGCTTGTCAAGGGCGAGCGCCTTGCGCAGCTTGCATCTAATCCCAGCGCAGTCACGTTTTCATTATGTTAGGTGCTCTAAGAATCGGAAAGGACTGTCTTGGAAACAGACTTACGTCGGGACAGGCGCACCTTGGCCAACCACTGTTTCACCTGCCCGATGGCTTGCGTAACCCGAATGCCCTTCGGGCAGGCGTCCGTACAGTTGAAAATCGTCCGACACCGCCACACGCCGCTGGAAGCATTAAGGACATCGAGCCGCTCCTTGGCTCCTCGATCCCTACTGTCAAACAGGAAACGATGGGCTTGCACGATCGCCGCCGGCCCCAGGTATTGGGCGTTGGCCCAGAACGACGGACAGGACGTCGTGCAGGCACCGCAGAGGATACACTTCGTCGTATCGTCATAACGCTCCCGTTCGCAAGGGCTCTGGAGACGTTCCTTGGCAGGCAGGGGCTCAGCGCTGATCAGGTAAGGCTTTACCGATCGATACTTCTCCCAAAATCCCGTCATGTCGACGACCATATCCTTGACGACCGGAAAGCCACGCATGGGCTCAATGGTAATCGGCTGCTTCAAATCTTTGACGAGCGCCTTGCAGGCCAGCCGATTGCGACCGTTGATGGTCATCGCATCCGATCCGCAGATGCCATGCGCGCACGATCGTCGAAACGTCAGGGTGCCATCCCGATACCATTTCACCTGGTGCAATAGATCCAGAACCCGATCGCTCGGCTCGGCGGTCAGGGTATATTCACGCCAATGAGCCTGGGCGTCTTGCTCCGGATTGAATCGTCGGATCTTCACGCGAACCTGCATCGTCAGTATTTCCGCTCTTGGGGTTGGAAACGGCTGATCGTCACCGGTTTCTCCGAGAGAACAATCTCACCCTCGCGCAGGTTGGCCAAGGAGTGTTTCAACCAACGCACATCATCGCGCGCAGGATAATCTTCTCGAAAATGGGCGCCGCGCGATTCCGTACGAGAGAGCGCCGCGATGGTGGTCACCCAGGCTAGATCTAAAAGACAGCCCAGTTCCAACGCCTCTTGAAGCTCCGTGTTAAAGCGCAATCCCCGATCCTGAAGAGACACCCGACGATATCGATCTCGCAAATCCAAAATCGCCGCGAGGGCTTCTTTAAGGCCGCGTTCGGTCCGGTAGACGGAAACATGGAGCATCATCATCTGCTGGAGATCCGTGCGAATGCGCGCCACCGATTCTTCCCCCCGGGACTCGCACAAATGGCTGATGGTTTCTTGGGTCCGCGCGACAGCATCCTCCGGTAAGGTCGGCCAATCCAGCGCATGCAAGCGTTCCGCCATAGACCGTCCGCCTCGGCGGCCAAAGACTACGATGTCCACCAACGAGTTGGTGCCCAACCGGTTGGCCCCATGCACCGATACACAGGCACATTCTCCTGCTGCATAAAGCCCGCTCAACGGAGTCTGGCGCTCGTCGATAACCACCTGGGCATGCACGTTGGTAGGAATGCCACCCATGGCATAGTGCGCCGTCGGCTGCACGGGGATCGGATTCTTGATGGGATCGACGCCTAAGTAGGTACGGACGAAATCCGTGATATCGGGCAGCTTTTTCTCGACGATCTCAGGATCGAGTTGGGTCAAATCCAAATAAACGTAGTCCTTGCCTTCGATACCCTTGCCCTCGCGGATTTCACGATAGATCGCCCGGCTGATCATATCCCGCGGCGCCAGATCCATCAACGTGGGGGCATACCGTTGCATGAAACGCTCCCCCTTGCCGTTGAGCAGAATCCCTCCTTCTCCCCGAGCGCCTTCGGTAATCAAGATCCCAAGCTTGTAAATACCGGTCGGATGGAACTGAAAGAACTCCATGTCTTCGAGAGGCAGGCCGCGTTGAAACAAAACCGCGCAACCGTCCCCGGTCAGGGTATGGGCGTTTGAGGTCACCGAAAACATGCGTCCGAAGCCGCCCGTCGCCAGAAGCACCGCCTTGGCGTGGAAAAGATGCAGCTCACCGGTGGCAATGCACCAAGCCACCACCCCGCTACAACGGCCATCCTGAATCAGGACGTCCAGCAGATAGAACTCATCGAAAAACGTCACTTCCTGTTTGATACATTGTTGGTACAGGGTCTGAAGAATCATATGCCCGGTCCGATCGGCAGCATAACAGGAACGCCGGACAGGGGCCTTGCCAAACTCCTTCGTGTGCCCCCCGAACCGACGCTGATCAATCTTGCCTTCCGGCGTCCGATTGAAAGGCAGCCCCATGTGTTCCAGATCGTAGACCACTTCAATCGCTTCCTGGCACATCAGTTCCACAGCGTCCTGATCCGCCAGATAGTCGCTGCCTTTGATGGTGTCAAACATATGCCACTGCCAATTGTCCGTCTCCAGATTACCCAAAGCCGCGCCGATGCCTCCCTGGGCGGTGCCGGTATGCGAGCGAGAAGGATGCAGTTTGCTGACCACGGCGACGCGGCATCGCTTGGAGGCTTCCAGCGCCGCAATGAGTCCCGCGCCACCCGCGCCAACGATCACTGCGTCATAGCGATGTCTGATGACCGACCGAGGTCCCATCTTCTTCACAACAATGGTTTGAAAAACAGAGCCACACCGATGCCAAGCACCAAGAACCCGCCGCAGACCAAATAGAGAGTCCCCAGGGCTACTTGCCGCCAAGGTTTTGCATGCACGTAGTCGTCAATGATGATACGAACACCGTTGATCCCATGAATCATCGCGAGGATCAACAGCAACAAGTCATAACCGCGCCAGAACCCGCTGGCATAGCGGTTGGCTACGAAGGCATAGTTAATCTCATCGACGTTGTGGATGAGATGCATGATGACCAAATGTCCAAGCGCCAATATCAGCAATAATAACCCGGAGAGTCGCATGAACAACCACGATCCTAATTCCAGCCCTCCGGTGGGTCGGGGGCGTCCGTACGAAGATGACAGGCTCATGGCTGCTCCCTCCCATAAGGCCCAACTCTGCAAAGCCCAATTCTGCAGGAAATTTCGGATTGTGAATTGCGGATTGTGGATTGAAAATACCAGGAACCAAAATTCGGAATCCGAAAACCGAAATTTCTGTGGAGCCCCATGGGATGTGTCCGTGGCACCGATAACTTCTCCCCTCTCAAGGAATCATGAAACTGCCTTGGAATTTTCGATTTTCGATTTTGGATTTTCGATTGGAAGATGGCCGTTCAATCGAAAATCGACAATCGTCAATCGACAATTCCACAGGATGTGTCCGTGGCACCGATAACTTCTCCCCTCTCAAGGAATCATGAAACTGCTCGCAATCCTAAATTCGAAATTAAAACTCGCCCCCTGCCCCACATTCCCACCCATCGGCTGTTGTACTACCGTGTCGCTCACATCCGAAGGCCATGGTGCAATGAGAGGGTTGCTGAAATTCATAGGGATGGGAAGACAGGACGCAGCATGAGCCAGGTTACTGGAATCATAGCAAGGGTGAAGAGCGCCATCTGGATAGCAAAGAATGTTTCGTGGAAAAGCGACAGACGCGGCCAGAGATCGATCAGGGTGATACGGATACCGTTGAGCGCGTGGTAGAGGACTGCACCAAAGAGTCCGACTTCCATAACCCGAAAGATCGGATGTCGATAGAGTCGGATGATGGCATTATAGTGTTCTGGACCCAAGACAATAAGGGCCGTGTCCAGGATATGCAGGCACAGAAAGATCAGCACCCCCACGCCAGTGATCCGATGGAGCATCCAGGACCACTGCCCAATACCTCCCCGATAGAACGACATTGTGCTCCCGTGTTATGTATCACGTGTTATGTGTTATGTGTTATAGAACAGCAACTGTTAGGAAGACCGACTCTCCTCACAATTTCTTTCTTGCCTTGTCATAACGCATGACACAAACCTCATCTTGCATAAATTGTGGGATCAGGCACTGCTGCTTCATGAAAGGCTCGCTTACGCTCGGCGCATTTATTGCAGCCGCCACAATGCCTGTGACCCTTGGGATTCAAGCAGGAAAAGGTCAGCTCAAAGGACAGGTTGCTGGCGTATCGGATAAGATGCGCCTTGCGCAAGTAAATCACAGGCGTGAGAATTCGAAGGGGATGACGCAAAGCCTGCGTCAGGCAACTCGCCAGTTGGTTAAAGAACCTGGGCGTGGCGTCTGCGAAAGGATTGCCTTTGAGAATCCCTATGGCAATCGCTGAGATTCTACGCTGGGCACAGACAACAGCCGCCACACTCAGAAGAAGGACATTGCGACCGGGCAGGTAGACGGAATCGTCAGCAGTCTTTGAACCTGGGACATTCTGCCCAGCCAGGCTCCAATGTTTCCCATAGACCGAGTGCAGCGGCACATCGATAATCTGTAGCGGCTCAAGCCGTCGGCAGCGCATCCGCTGCAGCAACCGAGACAACCAGTATTGCTCCGCCGCCTCCCACCGAAACCCGCATCGAAGATAGAGAGGAAAAACCCGCTCACCCTGCGCAAGCGACCGATCCAGCACAAGACCGCTATCTAACCCTCCACTCATCAGGACGCATAATTTGGATGACACCCAAGACCTCACCTTTCAGAAAAACCCAACTGCACAATTTCGCGAATCAAAAATCATAGAAACAAGACTGAAAACTCAGCCTAACAGAGCGTTATAAAAAAGTCAACCGAGAAGACTAAAATTTTGATGCCTTTGGAAAATATGCTATACTTGCGACAAAGTGTAAGTTGGGTTCTCTGAAAGTACCTGGAGAATAACCAGCAACCAAAACCGTCAAACAGTCCTCAGGGAGGTTAACGACGATGGCTGATCAGGCACCCTATAAGCGCAGACAGTATTTGGTTGACTACTCTTATCAGCTACGGTTTGCCAGTCATCTGTTTCTGGTGGTATTCGCTATCGCCGTAACCGGTACCTTGGTGGCCAGTGCCTTGATCAAGGCCAACATGTACCGCCCCGAACTCGGGGACCAAAGTTACGCAATAGTCGCCCTCATTGCGGTAGCGACCACGTTGGTAGTTCAGTTACTGTTAGCCATCCCTTTGGTATTATTTTTAGGAATCCGCCAGAGTCACCGCATTATCGGTCCGATGAAGCGCATCATTCGCACCCTGGAAGCCATCGGTCAAGGAAACTTCTCCCAGCACATCAGCCTCCGACAAGGGGATGCCCTGGAGGAACTGGCCAAGTCCATCAATCAGATGTCCGAGAACCTCCAGAAACGTGGAAATCAATCGCCCCATTAGGTCAGTGACCCGTTCCTCGTTGTCAGTTTGAAAAGCTCACCAAACCCTATGCACGTGTAGAGCCCTACCACGGCACGTAACTTCAGCGACATCATTCGTACGGAACTAAACCGTCATGACCCTTGAAGGACGAGTTGTGCTTGTCACAGGAGGAGCTAAGCGGCTCGGACAATCCATTGCTCTGGCCTTGGCGCGGCGTGGAGCATCTGTCGTCATCTCCTACCGAAGCTCACAACAGGAAGCGCAAAAAACGCTGCAGAAACTCTTGCGTTTGGAATCTAAAGCCTCAGCGATCCCGGCTGATCTGACAGAGGGGATTTCTGTCAAACGACTGATGACGTGTATTCAAAAGAAGTACGGACGCCTGGATGTGCTTATCAACAGCGCTGCCAACTTTGAACGCACCCCCTTTGAGCGACTCACCGAACATCAGTGGGACCATGCGTTGGACACCAATCTCAAGGGAACTTTCCTGTGTGCCCTCCATGCCAGTCGTCTCATGCGCCGATACAAAAGCGGCAAGATCATTAACATCGCTGACTGGGCTGGGCTACGTCCCTACCGTGATTACCTACCCTATTGCGTCTCCAAAGCTGGGATCTTTGGCCTGACTCAAGCGCTGGCTAAAGAACTGGCACCGAATATTCAAGTCAATGCAATCGCCCCAGGTCCTATTCTGCCGCCGGAAGGAATGCGTTCTCGTGAGTGCACACGCATCCTGCAGCGCGTGCCCTTGAAACGCTGGGGCAACCCCGATGACATTGCCAATACCGTCTTGTTCCTCATCGAAGGCACCGATTTCATGACGGGATCGACCGTCTTTGTCGATGGCGGTCAACTCATTGCCTGACGATGTATAGCGTGACGAAACTTGTTACCTTCTGCTACGGACATCGGCTCTTGAACTATTCAGGAAAGTGCCGTTATTTGCACGGACATAACGGACGCCTTGAGATTGAGCTGTCGAGTGAACGGCTCGACCCACGGGGGATGGTGCGTGACTTCGAAGAAATTAAGCGGACGATTCAGCAGTGGATCGATATGACCTTGGATCACGCGATGTTGTTGCGCAAAGACGACCCTTTGGTTGGGGTACTTCGCAAACAAAAGCAGCGGCTCTTTCTGATGGGTGACAACCCGACGGCGGAGACCATTGCGAGAATCATCTTCACACACATTCAAAACCTCGGTTTTCCCGTCACATCTGTCCGTCTCTGGGAAACAGACAGTTCTTTCGCCACCTACCGAAATTCCAGTCCCCGGACTAAAACTTCCCGTTTGCGCCGATTGCCTTTCAGTGGACTCGAACGATCTCCACGGCGGCGAATCCGATCCGTGGCAACGCCCGTTTCTTGACTCGGACCAACACCTGAGAACTGTTTCCAAATCCCAGGATAAAATCTGCGACTTCCTCTGCCATGGTTTCCAACAACCGATAGGACTTGCCTTCAACGAGTTGTCTCACCCCATCGACCAGCCGCGCATAGTCCACGGTATCCGTCACGGCGTCGTTCCTGGCCGCCTTGCGCACATCGATGGCTAACTCGAGATCGATCCAAACAGGCTGCGGTTTTTGGCGTTCCTGCTCAGTCAGGCCGATTCGACAGTTGGTTTCCAACTCATCGATCACCAATCGATCGGTCATGAACCCACCGCCTGCGGATTCAAAAGCTTCTCCAACACTCGCGTCAGGCTCCGTTCCAGACCACCACGGTACCCGCTGCGCACGTACACGATATCCCCGTTTGGATCCACGATGAAAAGACTCGGCAGCCCTGGAACCTGGTAGCGCCTGGCCACCTGCTGATCTGAATCCAAGAGAATGCGGGCGGTGAATCGTTTACCCAGCCAGCGACGCATCGTCTGGGGATTTTCCCCTTCATTGATGAACAGAAGTTGGACCCCGCGATTCTGGAAGCGCCTGTAGATATGTTCCAGCGAGGGCATCGAGGAACGACAGGGCCCGCACCAAGTAGCCCAGAATTCAATGAGCACTATCTTCCCGTGATAATCAGAAAGCGCTACGGTGCCGCCGTCGAGTTGCTCAAGATGAAAGTCCGGTGCGGGAATCGGCTGGGCAATCCGTGGCCATTCGGGTTCAGACGACTGACAGCCCGCACAACACAACACTGTGCCGATCAGCAGTACCGAAGCCAAACGAATCTTTCCAGCCATAGGACCACGAAAACGAAAGGTTAGTCGGCGAGGATATAGGTGCGCGGCTCTAAGGCGACGGGATGATTGAGGCGGATAAGACATCCAACGCTCATCACAAGAAGCACGACACTCAGTATCGCCCCTGTTGGAAAGGGCAACAGAACCCAGAAACCGACCGCAAGGATGTTGACGAGGGCCAAGGGCAGGAGAAATTTCCAGGCAAAACCCATGAGCTGGTCTATCCGTAACCGTGGAAAGGTTCCGCGCAACCACACAAGCACAAATACCAGGGCATACGTTTTGATCAAAAACCAGACCCACGAAGGAATCGGCTCAGACCCAAACCGGATGGCAAGTCCCCCCATCAGCAGTACCCCCAGCGCACGAATCACCGGGTGGAGCAGCTTCGCTGTCGCGAAAACAATAGCGAGAATAAACACAAGCAGCCACGAGGCAATCAAAGGGCCTTGCCAGCCGCCGAGGAACAAAGTCACCGTCAACGCACAGACGGCGAAGGCCTCAAGGAATTCCCCCATATACCAAAGGGCAAACTTCATGCCGCTGTACTCGGTATGAAAGCCAGCGACCAACTCCGACTCTGCCTCAGGCATATCGAAGGGCGTCCGGTTGACCTCGGCAATCCCACTTAAGAAAAAGATCAAGCATGCGACGAATCCCCATGGGGTGAACACAAACCATCCCTTGGCCTGCGCTTCCACGATATCTACCAAGGAGAGGCTGCCCACCACCATCATCACCCCGACCACAGACAAGACAGAAGGAACCTCGTAGGAAATGAGCTGGGCGACGCTGCGCATGGCGCCCAGCACGGAAAATTTGCTCCGAGAAGCCCAGCCTCCCATAAAAATCGCGTAGGACCCGACGGAACCGACGGCTAGGAAATAAAGCAACCCCACGTTGAGGTCTACCGCAGCCATGTTGCGCCCGAATGGAATTACCGCAAACAAAAGGATCGCGGGAACAACCGCCAGCACAGGAGCCAATCGATGCAGCAACGGATCCGCACCCCGTGGAACAATGTCTTCCTTGATCAACATCTTCAAGCCGTCGGCTAGGGGTTGCATCAACCCATAGATTCCCACCCGCGTTGGACCAAAACGATTTTGCATCCGGGCGATGACCTTTCGCTCAATCCATGTCAGATACATCATGATCAAAGGAGCCAAAGCCCCAATGACCCCAATCGTGATCAGCATGGATGCCCAGGGTATCAGTCCCTCTGGCAGCTTGCGGATAAGGGCCCACTTAGCGTCGACGAAGAGTTGATCGAGAGACATCGCTCTCACGCAAGTGGCAAAGAAAGTCGGAACGAGACTGTCATCTCACCCAGGAGTTTCCTTCTTCTTCTTGGCAGCGAGTCGCTGGTCTACCACAGCCGCTTCGGTTGGTTTGATCGACTTAAAGTAATCGGCCGATTTCAAGAGTTTCTCTTTCGTGAAGTACATCTCACCGGCTCTGTCATAGCCGGACAGTTCATATTGGTTGTCCATTTCGATAGCGTCGAATGGACAGACATCCACGCAGATCCGACAAGACATGCAGATGGATATGTCGATATCAAACTGTTTCGGCAAGGTCCGGCCATTGGCCTTGAGCGGACGGCCCTGTTCATCCTTGGCCACGACAATATGGATGCACTGGGGAGGACATTCTTGCTCGCAGATGCGGCAGGCGACGCAGCGTAAGTTATCCGGGGTGCCATCATAGACGAGGAATGGGAAATAGCGGAATCGCTCGGAATGCTCCTGTTTTTCATCTGGGTATTGGATCGTCACTAAACCATCCGTTTTGGCAATACCCAAAACACGCAGCATCGCCCGCCCCCACGGATAGGTCTCCAGGAAGGTTTTTAACGTAACCCCCAGCCCCTTAAGCACCCCACTGCCAATAATCATCAGCATATTTCCCTTCTCGTAGCGCGTCTTGCATTCAGGTTTCGAGTTTTGAGTTCCTGAAAAACGGCGCGTTAGATCATTCGCTTGTATTAGTCACTGGTCACTGATTTTATCGGTCCACTTCTCCCATGACAATATCCACCGATCCTAGGATGATAACCGCATCGGCCACCTTACAGCCAAGACACATGTCTTCAAGGATGGTTAAGTTGACGAAGCTGGGTGCGCGCACATGGTAGCGATACGGCTGCGGGGAGCCATCACTGACCAGATAAAATCCAAGCTCTCCTTTAGGAGACTCGATCCGGCCATAGGCGTCGCCTTTAGGCGGACGGAAGGTTCTCGGTGCTTTGACGAGGGCAACCCCTTTAGGACTGATGGCTGGTCCCGTATCCGGGATCTGTTTAAACGCCTGCTGCAGAATCTGAACGCTCTGACGCATCTCAAGAATACGAACGGAGTACCGATCGTAGACGTCTCCGATGCTTCCCAGAGGCACCTTGAAGGAAAATCGGCTGTAGAACGAGTAGCCGTCCACTTTTCGGATGTCATAGTTGACGCCTGAGGCGCGCAACATCGGACCCGTCACACCGGCGCTGATCGCCAATTCCTTAGAGAGCACCCCGACCCGCTGGGTCCGTTGCCGAATGATTTCATTTTTGGTCAGCAGTGCCTCAAACTCATCGAGGAATGTGGGATAGCGATCCACGATTTCCTTGGCACGCTTAAGCCAGCCATCCGGAACATCTTCTCTCACCCCACCGGGGCGGATGTAGTTGCACATCATTCGAGATCCCGAAGCCGCTTCGAAAAGATCCAGGATCTTCTCGCGTTCCCGGAACGCATACAGAAGGGGCGTGCCAAAGGCTCCCATGTCATTCAGCAAGAATCCGGTCACCGCCGTGTGGTTGACCAGCCGCGTCAGCTCAGCCATGATCACGCGCAGGTACTCCCCCCGTTCAGCGACGGTAACATCGGCCAGTTTTTCAATCGCAATGGCCAATCCCAAGTTGTTGGACATGGCGCAGAAATAGTCCAACCGGTCGGTAAATGGAAAGCTTGCGATATAAGTGATGTCTTCTGCGATCTGTTCATGGTTGCGGTGGAGGTATCCGAAAACGGGTTTGAGCTTGACGATCGTCTCTCCATCCAGACTCACCATCATGCGAAAGACCCCGTGCGTCGATGGATGCTGCGGCCCCAAGTTGACCTCCAGGGGCTGGGTTTCAAGAGTTGGTTTTGCGTCGGTCCGAAGTGCCATCTGCTTTTCGCTTTCCTCGATTCTTCAGCACACTATCCGTCTGCTGTGCATCCACTACGCTATCGCCTTTCTTTACGTAGTCTCGATCTCTCCACTGAGCCTGCACGTTGGGGAGAGTTTCAAAGTTCGTTGCAGCTCCCAGATAGTCACGCCCGTTCGATTTATAGACGTCAAACGACACGCTCATTTGCTCAATGTCATATCCTAACCGTTGGGCTTCGGCATCGGCGAGGGCAAGGATTTTTGAGCGTGTCCAGTCTTGTTCAGCAGCAAGCCCTGGAGCCACACAGAGACTCATAAAGCCAAGCAACAAAACCATTCGTTTTCCCATCAATCCGAAATCCGCAATCCGCAATTACGCGGGTTTTTCCAAGACATCTTGATCCTCGACGACGTAGTCCTTGCGCATGGGGTATCCTTCGAAGCCGTCCCACATGAGGATGCGGCGAAGATCGGGATGATGGGTGAACGTCACCCCAAAGAGATCGTAAACCTCCCGCTCTTGAAACTCGGCCGAACGCCAGACAGCCGTCACGGAATCCACCACCGGATGCGCGCGGTTGAGCTTTACTCGCAGCGTCAAGGGTCCGTGTTTCTGCTTCATGGAATACAAATGACAGACGACCTCTATGCGATCCGGGGGATAATCCACGGCGGTTAGGTCTGAGAGATAGTCCAGTTCTAGGGCGGGTGCCGTCTTGAGATAACGGCAGACAGATACCCAGTCTTTGACCTCAACCCCAAACCCCTCACCCTCGATGCTCAAGCCGATACCCGGAAGCTGCGCCTGCAAAGTTTCTTTGAGGGATTCTGGAGAAGGCAACATCACGACGCAGCAGATTGTGCCGGCTGAACTGGAAGTGTAGCTTGCTGGGACGGATTCCAGACAAGAGGGCTGTAGCGAGGAACCAACCCTGACTTTCCGAATTCCGGAACCGGATACTCGCCTTGTTTCTGATCCATGGCCTGCGAGAAGGACTGCCGACGGATTTTTTCCTGAAGTTTCGTCAGGCCTTCCAAAAGAGCCTGGGGCGTCGGTGGACAACCGGGAATATAGACATCGACGGGAATGAAGCGATCGATGCCTTTCAAGACGTTATAACCTTTGTGGAAAGGGCCACCGGAAGTCGCACAAGCTCCCATGGAAATGACGTACTTGGGCTCGGCCATCTGGTTGTAGAGTCGAACTACCTGAGGGGCCATCTTCTTCGTGACTGTTCCAGCAACGATCATCAAATCCGCCTGGCGGGGAGAGGCGCGGAATAACTCAGAACCGAATCGCGCGATGTCATACCGCGACGCGGCGGTGGCAATCATCTCGATCGCGCAGCAAGCCAGCCCAAACTGTAACGGCCAGATGGAATTGGACCGACCCCAATTGACTAGTTGGTCCCACGTCGTGAGAAAGACGCCCTGTTTTTGGAGTTCACTCTTTAAGCCTTCGTCCATATTTTCCTTCAGGTTTTCATCGACAATGCGTTGGGCTTCCAGACAAAAGCTCAGGCTGCTCAAAAAGGAGCAGATGCAAGGCGCATACCGCAGCGGCTGAGGAGGCGTACTTTCAAGTACGCTGACGAAGCCGCAAGGTGTGCAACGCAGCAGATGCGCCTTTTTCAGCAGCCTGTTAGTGCCACTCCAAAACGCCCTTCTTCCAGGCATAGGCCAGGCCCACGGCCAAGATCGCTAGAAACAGCGCCATCTCGGCAAAGGCTACCAGCCCCAGACTGTTCCATACCAACGCCCAGGGATACAGAAAGACGATTTCGACATCGAACACCACAAACAAAAGAGCATAGACATAGTATTCGACGCGCAACTGAACCCAGGGATCCCCGGTCGATTCCAGGCCGCACTCGTAAGCGCTCTGTTTGCTCAGACCCGGTTTCTTCGGCGCCACCAGCCGGGCAATCATAAGGGGAGCGACACCGAAAAAGATTGCTGCCGCAGTCAAGAGTGTAATCAAGAGGTATTGCTGAACGTACGGTGTCATCGGGATGCAACTTGCGGTTATCACGATCCGATCGGACAAAGCCCTAAGGGTTCGTTAAGAAATAACTGCATCAATTTGACCGGGGGATTTTGACCCATGGCTGCGTTGCTCATCGCTTACATCCTCATCGAGGATGCTCGCTCTTCGCGCCTTGCCCTGAGTCAAAATCCCCACGGCCAAATAGCGCAGTCATTT
>JAHFGV010000034.1 GCA_023247255.1 Candidatus Omnitrophota bacterium
TGGACATGGGCAACGGCCGCCCGATAGCGTCGTCGGCGGGTGTGCAGCTGCCGCTTGCCGGTGCGGCGCAGCTCCCGCGAGATCGCGCTGGGACTGCGCCTGAGCTGGCGGGCAATCCTGCGCAGCGACCGACTCGCCGCCAACGCCCGGCTGATCTCCTCGCGCTCGGAGAGGGTGAGTCTCGTGTACCTGTGCATCTCGCGCAACTCCTTTCTCCTGGGTCAGACCAGGATACAGGTGTTGCGCTAGAAACTTGAACTCAGGAGAAATATTGCGATCTAGCGGTACAGAGATTGATACAGGAAGCAGAGATTGACCAGCCGAGCTTACTTTAAACCTGGATTAGAGATGACAAAGAGAAAGAAAAAGTCAATTGGCGAACTTATCATGGAGTATTTCAAGGCTTACCCGAAGCAGGATTTGAAGCATGGGCCAGTTGTTGATTGGGTCGAGGGAAAATACTCAATACTTTATGGACGAAAGCCGCGTGATACTTGGAGAAACATCAGGAAACTCCATAAAGATGGGTTTTTGATCAAGATACAGAAAGGGGTTTACCGGTATGAACCCGATGCTGTAGTCCAGCGGGAGCTTGCGGTTTTTACCTACACACAATAAAGAACAAATCTTGAAGCACGACGAATATAAATGTGTTATGTGTGGGAGGGGCGAAAAGGAAGGAGTGGAATTGCCGTCGATCACATCAGACCAAAATATCTTGGGGGAAGGGCGACGATTGAAAATGGCCAAACACTGTGTGCGCAACATAATTTCATCAAGAAATCTCTCAAGCAGACTGAAACAGGGAAAAAGACGTTCATCCGTTTGTACGAACTAGCCAAGAAGGAGGGTGATGAAAAACTACAAAAGTTTTGCACGGATGTTTTAGAAATTTACGAGAGGCATGACATAAATGGCCATGTAGCTTGGAAAAGATAAAAATCAAGCAGCTGTAAATGGGACACACAGCAAAGACGGGGCAACTAAAAGCACGCGATCCGCTCTATGCCTTACGGCATAGCGCCGCGCACATCATGGCGCAGGCAATCAAGCGCATCTACCCTCAGGCGAAACTCGCCATCGGCCCACCGATCGAGGATGGGTTTTACTACGATCTGGATCTGTCCGTGAAGCTGACGGAGGAGGATCTGCCGAAGATAGAGGCTGAGATGGCGAAGGTCGTGCAGGCGGACGATCCCTTCGTCCAGTCGTTTTTGTCAAAGGACGAAGCCCGGGCGTTTTTCAGCGCGCGCGGGGAATCCTATAAGCTGGAGATCATCGCACAGATTCCCGATTCCAAGGTTTCCCTCTACACCGATGGAGAATTCGTGGATCTGTGCGAGGGGCCGCATGTGCGATCGACGAGCGAGGTGCGGGCGTTTAAGTTGCTAAGCGTCGCTGGCGCCTACTGGCGAGGGGATGAGAAGCGTCCGCAATTGCAACGCATCTACGGCACCGCTTATCCGACGACGCACCAACTGGACGAACATCTTCGGCATCTGGAAGAGGCGAAGCGTCGCGATCACAGGCGGCTGGGGCCTGCACTTGGGCTCTTCAGCTTTGAAGAGCTCGCCGGGCCCGGGGTGGTGTTCTATCATCCGAAAGGGGCACTGGTGCGTTCGCTCATCGAGGATGAGATCAAGCGTTGTCATTTGGATAGAGGCTATGCCTTGGTCGCAACGCCGCATATTTTCCGTGCGGATCTTTGGAAACAGTCCGGGCATCTGGAGCATTACAAGGACTACATCTTTCTTTTCGAAAGCGAAGGGCAGTCGTATGGGATCAAGCCGATGAATTGTCCCGGCCACATTCTGATCTATCGATCGACGACGCGTAGCTACCGGGAGATGCCGCTACGTTTCTTTGAGTTAGGGACCGTCTATCGCCAGGAAAAGTCCGGCGTCTTGCATGGGCTTTTGCGCGTCCGGGGCTTCACGCAGGATGACGCCCACATCTTTCTTCGGGAGGATCAGCTTATCGAGGAGATCTCGCGAGTGCTGGAGTTTGAGTCCGATGTCCTTCGTATTTTCGGGTTGACCGAGTATCAGATTGAGCTTTCCACCCGTCCGGAGCATTTCATCGGAAGCCATGAGTCCTGGGAACATGCCGAGTCGGCCTTGCGCCAGGCTTTGCAGATGCGTGGGTTGTCTTACGACGTGCATGCGGGAGAGGGGGCCTTCTACGGGCCTAAGATCGACATCAAGATCACCGACGCGATCGGCCGCAGTTGGCAGTGCGGCACCATTCAGTGCGATTTTGCTCTGCCGGAACGCTTCGATCTGACTTATGCCGGATCCGACGGAAAACTGCATCGGACGATCCTGGTGCACCGCGCGCTTTTGGGAAGCCTGGAGCGGTTTCTGGGAATGCTGATCGAGCATTACGCGGGCGCCTTGCCTCTTTGGCTTTCACCGGTTCAGGTGATGGTCATTCCCGTCGCCGATCCATGGCTGGAAGCGGCTCAGCAGGTAGTGGAACGGTTGCGTTGCAGCGGCCTGCGTGTCCAAGTCGATGATCGGAACGAAAAGATGCAAGCAAAGATTCGGGATGCTCAGATCCAGAAGATCCCGTATATGGCGATTATCGGTTCCAGGGAGGCACAGCAGAAAACCGTTGCGGTACGTCATCGCAGCCAAGGGGATTTAGGCTCCATGTCCTTGGAATCGTTGATGGAGCGGATAACCCTTGAGGTGACGAGCCGGAGTATTTCCCCGTGTGGATCAAAAGACACCCACGGGGTCACCTGACGGTTTCGACCCCGCCATCGGGCCACGGCCTTCAATACAAGAAAGCCCAGGGAATTGTCGATTGATGATTGTCGATTGTCGATTTCCGATTGAACAGCGATTTTCAATCGACAATCCAAAATCGACAATCGAAAATTCCAAGGTGTGGGAGTGCCGATGCCACAAGCTCATCTTGTGGGGCTCCTCCCCGCCATCGGGTCATGGCCGAAGGCATGGCCCAGTTGGTTTGCTTGAATGATTGGGTGGGCGGGATGTCGCCCCACGTGGGGCGTGTTCTTGGATATCACAGGTGCAGCTTGTGGGGCTCCACAAAAGGAGGGAAACGATTGTGAAATCATGGCGGATCAATGAACGTATTCGTAGCGGCCAGATTCGGGTGATCGGGGAAGATGGGACCCAACTGGGCATCCTGTCTCCGGCCGATGCGTTGCGCATGGCACGCGAGCGCGGGTTGGATTTGGTTGAGGTGGCTCCGCAGACGAATCCGCCGGTATGTCGGATTCTGGATTTCAACAAGTTTAAGTATGAGGAGCAGAAGCGCGAGCGGGTGGCCAAACGCAAGCATCATGTGACGAAGCTTAAAGAAGTGAAGTTTAAACCACGCATCGAGGCCCATGACTATCAGGTGAAGCTGGGTATGCTCAGGAAATTCTTGATTCGGGGCGATCAGGCGAAGGTCACCATGGTCTATCGAGGCCGGGAAATGTCACGCACAGAAATCGGCCGACGGGTTCTTGAGCGTCTGATCGAGGATCTGAAACCCATCAGCAAGGTGGAGCGCAATCCTTCCATGGAAGGACGGTTCTTGTCGATGATCTTTGGTCCGGATCGGGAGGGGGTCAGGCGATGGTTGGCCAAGGAGGAGGCAGAGCGCAAGAAGGCTCTGGAGATGGAGAAGACAAGCAACCCGCCCGTTGAGGCGCAGTCTCCAGCGATGGCCGGCCATACAGGGGACGATTCCGTTTCCACCCCTGGCGCTGCTCGTGCTTCCGATCCAGATGTGAAAAGTGCCGGGGTAGAACCCACAGGGTGATGGAATGCCGAAGCTCAAGACAATCAAAGGGGTTAAGGATCGGGTAAAGGTGACAGGGACGGGAAAGATTTTGGTCTTTCGTTCGGGCAGGCGTCACCTTTTGGGGGGCAAGTCGGCCAAGCGCAAGCGGCAGTTGCGCAGGGCCCGGCTGGTATCGGAAACCGAAGTGGACAAGATTCGTCTTTTGATTCCCTATCTTTAACCTTTAACGTACAAAAGCCTCGTATTGTGTCATGTTCCAAGAGAAGTAATGAGGGAGGATTTACTATGGCAAGAGTCAAATGGGCGGTTGCATCCCGTAGACGACGCAAGCGCCTGCACCAAAAAACCAAAGGATATCGAGAGGCGCGACGGACGCAATTGCGCAAGGCGAAAGAAACGCTCATGCGCGCACTCGCCTACCGCACCCGCGATCGAAAAGTCCGCAAGCGCGAGTTTCGGAGCTTATGGATCATCCGACTCAATGCGGCTGCCCGCGAGCGCGGGTTGACTTACAGCCGCCTGATGGCGGCTTTCCGAGCGGCGGACATCAAACTGGATCGTAAACAACTATCCGAACTGGCGATCAACGATCCTGCCGCCTTCGATCAACTCGTCACCCAGGCAAGATTAGTGACCAGTGGTCGTGGTCAGTGAAGTGCCTTGCAGGACGGTTGTCACTTTAGTTGCGCCAACTTGAATAGTACGATAAATTTTGCTGCGCGAAATTTATGGCAGACAATCCGACGATTGATTTCTCAGACGAAGACGCCTCTCATGTGAGCGTCATCGACAGAGGCAGCCTGCACCGCGTCCTCGGTACGCCCCAGTTGTTTGCAATCGGCTACGGGGACGTGGGATCATCCATTTATTATGCCCTCGGGGTGACCACCCTGTATGCCCTGGGCGCGGCCCCGCTGGCTTTGGCTTTGGCAGGGATCGTCTTTTTCTGCACCGTCCTCACCTACACCGAGCTTGCCACGGCCATGCCGGAATCCGGTGGCTCATGCAGCTTCGCGCGGCATGCCTTCAATGATCTGGTATCTTTCATTGCCGGCTGGGCTTTGTTGCTAGACTACATCGTGACGATAGCGATCTCCGCCTACTCGGTTGGCCCCTACCTGGAGAACCTCATTCCCATCCTTGGGACTTCCGTCGGCAACATTCCATTTACCCTCATCGTGCTCGGCGCACTGCTTGGCCTCAACATCATTGGGATCAAGGAGTCTACTCGAATCTCGTTCCTGTTGTGTCTGTTTGGCATTGTAACCCAATTGGCGATTATCACCTTTGGGCTTATTTTTCTCATGCAGGTGTTGCAGCCAGCCCAGTTCTTCCAACATCTCCAGCATCTTTGGAGCCATTTGCAGGTCGGTGTCCCAGGCAGCTCGTGGTCTCCGGCCTGGCCGCAGTTCTGGAAAGGCGTGGGCATGGCGATGGTCGCCTATATTGGGATTGAGTCCATTTCCCAGTTGGCAGGAGAGGCTCGATCGCCGCGGCGCACCATCCCTCGAGCCATGCTCTCCACCATGGTGACTCTCTTTATTCTGTACTTCGGCACCTCGATCATTGCCCTGACGGCTATGACGCCTCAGGAGTTGACTACGACGTATCTGGAAGATCCCATTGCTGGGATTGCGGCCGCCATTCCATTCGGACGTGAGTACCTGGTGCCGTGGGTTGGGCTTTTGGGAGCCACGATCCTGTTTGTGGCTGCCAACGCCGGACTCATCGGGGCGTCTCGTTTGACCTTTGCGATGAGCGAGCACTTTACGCTGCCGCGGTTATTCTACCGATTGCATCCACGTTTTAAGACCCCCTATGTATCCCTGATCGCTTTCACCGTGCTGGCCGCCTTCGTTGTTTTATGGGCAGGGCACCTAACACAGATCGCCGAGCTCTATAATTTTGGGGCGATGCTCTCTTTCGGCTTGGCGCACCTATCCTTGTTGGGGTTGCGCATCCGGCAGCCGGAATTAGAACGGCCCTTTCGCATTGGCTGGAACCTGAAGTGGGGACGGTTTTTTCTCCCGGTTACAGCTATCGTTGGACTGTTAGGGACATCGGCCGTTTGGATCGACGTGATTCTTACCAAACCCGCCGGCCGAAATTTTGGCTTTCTCTGGCTAGGGCTGGGGCTTACGGCCTACTTCTGGTATCGTCGGCAGCAAAAACTGCCTCCGGCGGCTCGGGTGGAAATCGAGAAGCTTGCGATTCCGGATTACCATGAAGTCCGCGTCCACAGGATTTTGGTGCCGACAACGGACGCCTCCTCGACGGATATCATTCAGTTTGCGGCAAGATTCGCCAAGCTCAACGGGGCTGAGCTGAGTGCGCTGTACGTGATCGAAATTCCCCCGTCTCTTCCCTTAGACACCTTTTTCCCAGAGAAGCTTGCCATGGCCGATGCCATCATGGAGAAAGCCCAAGCGGTTGGTCGTGAGTATGAAGTGCCGATCAAGGCGGAAGTCAAACAGGCGCGCTTCGCTGGAGAAACCATCGTGGAGATTGCCAAACAGGGGCCCTACGATCTGATCATCTTGGGGACCAAGGCACCCAGTGCCACGCCTGGGTGGGTGTTTGGAACGACGGTGGAATATGTCGTTCGTAACGCGCCCGGCCGCGTGTGGGTCTTTACCGGAAAGGAACTGCCATAGAAGATATTTCGTTGGGAGACGATCTTGACCGACTCTTAGAAGAGGCCACAGCCTTGTTGAATCAGGCGGGGTCTGTTCAACAGCTCGAGCAGTGGCGGGTCAAATTCCTGGGACGCAAGAGCCGCATCAGTGAGACGCTCAAGGGCCTGTCTCAACTGCCACCTGAGCAGCGTGCCCAACGGGGCAAGCGGGCCAACGACGTCAAGGTTACTTTAGAATCGCAGCTTTCGGCGCGCCAGCAAGCCTTGAGCGCGCCCGCTTGCCAGCCACGCATCGACGTCACGCTTCCCGGCCGTCATCACCCTCAGGGCAGGCTCCATCCCATTACCCAGACCGTTCGTGCGATTTTGGATGTTTTTATTCCCATGGGATTTGAAATCGCCCAGGGCCCTGAGATGGAGTTTGAATATTACAACTTCGACGCGCTCAACATCCCCCCGGATCATCCTTCGCGCGAATCATTCGACACCTTCTTTGTGGATCTTCCAAGCCCGGTTCCGGAAAAAGGACGCCTGCTTTTACGCAGCCATACCTCTGGGGTTCAGATCCGTGTGATGGAAAAGCACAAACCCCCGCTTAGGATCGTCGTGCCGGGCCGTGTGTATCGTCGAGACGCTGTAGACGCCGGCCACAGTTTTATGTTCCATCAGGTTGAGGGCCTGATGGTGGATACACAGACGAGTTTCGCGGATCTTAAGGGTGTGCTCGGGCAGTTTCTGGAGCGGCTCTTTGGCGCAGGGACCCAGGCGCGATTCCGTCCGCACTTTTTTCCTTTTACCGAGCCATCGGCAGAAGTGGATATCGCCTGCCGCGCCTGTCGAGGGAAGGGTTGCTCGACCTGCGGCCGCAAAGGGTGGATTGAAATCATGGGTTGTGGCATGGTGCATCCGAACGTGCTCAAAGCCGTGGGCTACGATTCCAATAAAGTCCAGGGGTTTGCCTTCGGCATGGGCGTTGAGCGCATCGCGATGCTGCGCTTGGGAATTCCCGACATCCGCCTGTTCTTCGAGAATGACCTCAGATTCCTTGAGCAGTTCTGATGAGTCGCGCGCTGCTTCTGTGTCTATTGGTGGGGATGGGGATGTCGGATGGATTTGCTGAGACGATTCATCTGAAAGATGGGCGGATCGTGGAAGGTGAGATTCTCCAGAAGACCGACAAGCGCGTAAAGGTAAAAAGCGTCTATGGCCCGGTGGATACCTATCGGTTGGATGAGATCCGTAAAATTGAGGATGATGAGCCGCAGGAGAAGCGCGCGCAGGATCCGCCGCGCGTTCCCGCAGCGAAAGAAACACCCCCCGCATCCAGCCGCTTGGCGTTGCAGCCAGAGGCTGTTTTCTCCAAGCCGCTTTTGCAGCAAGGCCCAACAGCCACTGAGCTTTTTGAGCGAGTCTCTCCGTCGGTGGTCGTCGTTACCGTTAAAACCCCGTTCTCACTCAGCCAGGGCAGCGGTTTCATTATCGGGGAGGGGGGTTTGATTGCGACCGCGCTGCACAACGTCATGACCGGCGGGGACGTGACGGTGAAATTAAAAGACGACAGAACCTTTCCCGTGCTGGGGGTGCGGTATTTCGACGCCGCCAAGGACTTATGCTTACTCGACATCAACGTCCAGGACCTACCGAGTTTATCGCTCGGAGATTCGGATGCGCTCAAGCCGGGGGAGCCTGTGTTTGTGATCGGCTCACCGCTGGGTTTCGAGTACACTATCTCCGATGGAATCCTGAGCAGCCTGCGCGCGCAACCGCAGACGCCTTTGCGCCTGCACCCACCCGATACGCTTGGGACCCAGCAGGCTGGGACGTTTCTTCAATTCACCGCAGCCGTGTCTGCGGGCTCAAGCGGCGGGCCCTTGCTTAATGCTCAGGGTGAGGGAATTGGGATTGTGATCCTTTCGGTGGAGCAGGCGCAGAACTTAAACCTGGCCGTTCCCATCAATGCGCTTAAGGGTCCCATTCATGATCCGGGCCCCATCCGCAGCCTCTCTCACGTCGTTGCCGAGCTGCAGCAGTATCCGTCGAGCGCTGTTTCGGAGACTGTCTTGCAGCAATATTTGAGATCCGAACACACCGTCGAACTGATGGGGACAGAAGTCTGGGAGATCAATGCGTTGGATTCAGAAACCCGAAGGCTCGTACTCTTGGGGCTCCGGGCGCTCAGAGAAGCGCCCTTTGGTGAGGCCATTAACTACGCCCAACAGGCCATCTCGCGTGTCCGCAAAGATAGCGCAGAATATATCGTGGTGTTGCGGCTTTTGGTTTCGGCGCATGAGCACGTTGCAACTGCCCAGGGATTGCTGGGAGCCATTAATAAGGATAGGGATGCTGCGAGTGCCAGATGGACGGACATCGATAGTATCCGGATGTTCGAGAAGGCAAATACACTCATTGGTTCATCCAAGGATCCCTACTTGCGCAAGCGGCTAGCTAAGAATTACGCCTCCATCAGCCAAACGTACCAAGATTATCTTCATGATAGAAGGAAAGCTCAGCAATACCTGGAAAAACTGCAACGCCACCAGCCCAGAGATCAGGAAATTGGAGAATTGACAAGGTGGTTGGAGGGACATCTCAACCAGTAGGTTCATCCTATGCGCAGGAGACAGTGGTGTTGTTTAAAAGAATTTTGCTTTCTGGCGCTGTCATTAGGGCTTATGGCGATTCCTTGTTTTGCCGCGACGGTCCGGCTGAAAGACGGCAAGATCGTTGAGGGAGAGATCCTCGAGCGGACGAGCAAACGCCTGAAACTCAAAAGCGCCTATGGGCCCATTGTGGTCTACCGAATCGAAGACGTCGAATCTGTCGAATATGATCCGGAAGAGCCTGAACCGAAGCGCAAGGCTGTTTTCCCTTTAAGTCCCGGACCAGCAGGCGGGATGCAATCGGCACTTCCTCAACGGCCGCCTTCGTCCGCGGCTGAGATCTTCGAATATGTCTCACCCGGTGTGGTGGTTGTCCTGACCAAGCGCTCGATCGGTGAAAGCCAAGGAAGCGGATTTATCGTCGACAAAAACGGGCTCGTGGTGACCAGCTTCCACAATGTAGCCGGGGCCGAAGAGGTCCAAGTCAAATTGAGGGATGGCCGTCTGGTTCCAGGGATCGGGATGGTCTATCAGAGTCCGACCAGCGATTTGTGCATCTTCCGAATCCAGGCGACGGGGCTTCCTGTTTTGCCTCTGGGGGATTCGGACCGACTCAAGCCGGGTCAGCTTGTATTGGCCATCGGCTCACCGCTTGGATTTGAAGCCAGTATTTCGGATGGGATCTTAAGCGGCGTGCGCAACCTTCCTGGCCTGAGTTTGCTTCAATTCACGGCACCTGTTTCTCCAGGAAGCAGTGGCGGGCCTTTGGTGAACGTTGAAGGGCAAGTCATCGGGATGGTGATTGCAGCGGCCGAAGGGGGACAGAACCTGAACATGGCTGTTCCAATCAACCAGGTCAAGGAGCCTATTGCTTCTGCCTCAAGGCTGAGCGTGATCGGTCCCATCGCCGAAACAACAGGATCGTGGCAAGTCCCTCCCGCCATCGGGCAGAAAGCGGAGTTGCTTCGCAAGGCCCGGATCGCCGCCTTGAACGAAGATTATGGCACAGCACTCCGACATTACGACGCCATCCTGGGGATGTGCGATCAGGATATCGAGCAGTGCTTCACGGAACTCATCGAGACGCTGGCGACGTACAACATGCTCGCCGTCACTCCCCTGAAAACCTATGGATTATCGACGAGCACGTTGATGGTAACCGGCCGGTACGCCAGGCAATGCGTGGATGTGATGCAGGTCTTCGGCGGCCCGCACGCCGTCGTCAAGGAGCTCAAAAAACTGCTCGGTGCCGGACAGATGCTGGAGGGCTTCAAGGAGCATACCTTGGGCGGCTGTTACTGGATGGCTGGATTGGCCTATGTGGATGAAGGGGACATCGCCAACGCCCGGGACTGTCTGCGGACGTTGAAACAATTGAGCCCGAAATCGGAGAACGTCAGCGCGTTGGAGACGGCTTTGAAGGAGCGTACGAAAGATCAATCCGTCTTTCCTTGGGGACGCTGATGGCTGTCTTCACGATAGTCGATACGCTCGACGGCGGTTGAGAAAACGGGCAGTCTAACAGGCCTGTGATCGCCCTGTGTCAAGGAAGCAAGGAGATGCCGATTCTGAAATTGTCGCGCCCTAACGAGAACAAAGAAATCGCCTTCGCGGTGGCATGCCTCCGGTCGTTGACGACAAAGCAATGGTTTCAGATGATTGTTGGGGTGATTTTCCTTGTAGTGTGTTGGCTTCAGGCACCCGTGTCCTGTCTGGCCGCGACCGTTTATCTCAAAGATGGTCGGGTCGTCGAAGGCGAAGTCGTCGAACGGACCGATCGGCGCATCACCGTGAAAAGCGAATTCGGTCCCATCGTTTCTTATCGAACGGAAGATGTGGCTCGGATTATTGAGGAGGATAAACCTAAAGCACAACCAGGCGCGCCACAGGGGGATAAGCCTTCACAGGAAACGTCTGCGCCAAGCAAAGAGCTTTCCCCTGTGGAGATCTTTGAGCGTGTAGCCCCAGCCGTTGTTATTGTCATAACGCGAAAGATAAGCGGCGAAGAAGTCCAAGCCAGTGGATTCATTGTGGACCCAAAAGGGATTGTCGTGACATGTCTGCACAGCGTATTGGGAGCCCAGGAAGGACAGATTAAATTGGCGGATGGGAGGGTGTTCCCCATACGCGGCATGTTTGGTCTCGGACGTCTTGACCTGAGTGTGCTCAAGGTAGATGCCGCGCATTTGACGGCAGTGACATTTACAGATGAAGAGATCAAGCCGGGGGAGCGCGTATTTGTTATCGGCTCCCCTTTAGGATTGGAATATAGCATTTCCGATGGGTTGCTAAGCGGTATTCGTTTTAATTCGGGTGCGGAGATATTACAAGTGACTACTCCGCTTTCACCCGGAAGCAGTGGGTCACCGTTGATCAATGCTAAGGGACAAGTGGTCGGAATCGTTAAGGGTGGTCCCGAAATAGGGCAACCCATGAATTTTGCCATTTCCGCTGCCCAACTCAAACCCCATCTGGATTCCATCCCAGACAGTTCCTTTATGCCACTTGGTCAATGGGCTGATATGGCACCCGGCTTACAGCAGCTTTCTGTTCCAGCGCCATTGACTGGGCCAGAATGGTCGAAGCAGGACGTCCGATCCTATAACACTGCCGAGGCAAAAAAGTTGTTGATGCAGCAGAAGGAAGATTATGCCGGAGCCCTGTATGAATCAAACCGAATGCTCGAATTGTGCGAAGGGTACGGACAGGAGCAGAGTTGCCATGCGGAACTGCTTGAGGTGATCAACCTGCTTGCTTTTATTGGCAGTACGAGGTTTCAAGAGAAGTTTCCTGGTGAAAACGATTTAGCGGGAGGAATCCGGGCTGCAGAACCGTATAGCAAGCAATGCCTTCAAGTGATCGAATCGCACGGAGGAATAAAGCAAGTGGTATCCCATGGGGAACGCGTTTTCGGAAAAGGGGAGTTCTTGATAAATGCAAAAGCGCATACATTCGGAGGCTGTTATGAAATGGCAGGCATGGCTTACGTAGCAGACGGTGATGAGCGGAATGCCCGCCACTGTCTAAAGATCCTCAAACAACTTGCTCCAAACTCCAAAGACGCTTGGGAGCCTTTGGAAGAAATGCTCAGACAATTACCCGAATGGAAAGCCCAAGCGGATACAACTGGGGATTGGAAGAACCCCTAGCAGAAGGCGCAACATAAATTGTACGACAAATGAAAATCCCCCTTGAGTGGCTGAAAGAATATGTGACGATCCGGGTATCGCCCAAGGTGCTTGCCCATCGGCTGACGATGGCAGGTCTGGAAGTCGTCGGTTTTCTTGAAGTCGATGGCGAGAGGGTTTTTGACATCGAGGTAACGCCGAATCGCTCGGATTGCCTGTCAATCATCGGCGTGGCGCGTGAAGTCGCCGCAATTACGGGACAGCGGTTAAAAACGACACTCTCACCAGGGGCAAGGGGTAAAGGGCAAGGGGTAAGGAGGTCGTTGACTTTCCCGCGCCCCCCGTCTGCCGCCCCTCGCCCCGTAATACACATTGAGGATCACGAGGGCTGTCAACGGTATATCGGACGGCTGATCGCCGGCGTGACCGTTAAGCCATCTCCGGAATGGATGCAGCGTCGATTGATTGCCTGCGGCGTCCGACCGATCAATAACGTAGTCGATGTCACCAACTACGTCCTGCTTGAATATGGCCAGCCGCTTCACGCCTTTGATTATGATCGGCTGTCTGAGGCGACGATTCGCATTCGACGCGCTTTCGCGGATGAATCCATCACGACGCTCGATAACGTCGAGCGCAAGCTTCAGAATCAGACGCTGGTAATCGCTGACGCCAAGCAGGCTGTTGCCGTCGCCGGGATCATGGGAGGTTTGGGAACAGAGCTTACAGCGCAGACTCGCAACGTTCTGTTGGAGAGCGCATGGTTTGATCCGATTTTGATCCGGCGTACGGCCAAGGCTCTGGGCTTGTCGACGGAATCCTCCTACCGGTTTGAACGCGGTGTGGATCCGGTGGGTGTGGAGACAGCCTCGCAGCGGGCATCTGCGCTCATCGTCTCAGTGTCTTGTGGTTGCGAAGTCGCATGCTGCGATGCGGGGACGAAGCCGAAGGCGAGGACGACGATAACCTTGGAGTCGGACCGCATGAATCGATGGCTGGGCACCACGGTTTCCACCGCCAATGTCCGTTCGATGCTCGCACAGCTTTCCTGCCACGTGGCCTCATCCGGTTCCGGAACGACGTTACAAGTGGCGGTCCCATCCTTCCGTCGGGATCTGACCACGGCGGTTGACCTCTACGAAGAGCTGGCCCGGCTGATGGGTTACGACCGGATTCCAAGCGCATTGCCATCGGCGACGCTGACCCAGACGCATCCAGGCTCAGCGTTTCTCGGATTCCACACGCGGATAGAATCCTTGCGGGATTTTTGCGTCAGCCTCGGGCTCATCGAGACGATCCACTGGGCGCTGATTTCTAAGGAAGATCTCACCCGATGCGGGTTTAAGGCAGAGCAGGCCGTAACCCTGGCCAATGCCCTGAGCCAGGACCAGGCCTACCTGCGGCCGTCGCTGGTGATGGGTTTGCTGCAATCGGTTAGGCGGAATCTGTTTCAACAGGCGGCCGGGGTAGGACTGTTTGAATTAGGCAGCGTCATGCAGGCCAGGCCGTCTCCCATGGAGAAGCAACGGTTAGGAATCGCTCTTTGCGGATGGTGGACTTTAGATTGGCAGACGAAAGAGCCCTGCGATTTTTTCCGCCTGAAAGGGATGCTCTGGAGTATCGTCGAGCATTGGGGCGCTGGGCAACTGCAGATGCGACCCGCTGTGTGTCCATGGCTAGATTCGGCTCAGACGGCCGAACTTTTCTTGGCAGGGACCAGCATGGGTATGGCTGGACAGGTAGCGCGTTCGGTGCTTCAAGCCCTGGATGTGGATGAGCCTGTTTGGATTGCCGAACTGGATGTGGCGTCGCTGCTTTCATCCGGTCAAAAACTCCCTAAGATCACACCGCCATCGAGCTTTCCTCCGATCAAGAGGGATCTTTCTATCCTTGTTGAGCAACGTTGGGATTGCGCATCCTTGGAGCGCGCCATCCGAGAAGCTGCAGGAGCGATCCTTAGACGCCTTGAGCTCATCGATCGGTATTCGGGGAAGCAGACGCCCGAGGGTAAATACAGCCTTACTTTTTCCTTGGAGTATCGGGATCCTGAAAAGACCCTGACGGCTCAAGAAGTGGAGGCGGTGCATCAGCGGATCGTCCAACATCTAGCTTCTCACTTCGCTGCCCAACAGCGCTGAGTCTATGCAAGAAAGAGTCGTTGACGGAACGGATATGAGCGGGTAAAATTGTTGTTAATTCCAGTTCCTTTAAAGACCCGTCCGGTGAGGCGGGAAAGGATAAAATGACCGGAATCACAATTCCAACAGACTCCAACGAGGCCTCAGCCGAAAGGCGGGGCTGTTTTTTTATGATATCCCAACCCCACCATGCGCCACGGCCGAAGGATCTGGGCGACACGGTAGTGCAGAGCCGATTGGATGGGTAGGAATGAGCTCTAAGGTAATGGATGCGGATGCGATTCGACGAGCCATCGTCCGCATCGCGCATGAGATTTTGGAGCGCAACCCCGCCATTGCTCCACGGCCGAAGGTTTTGGGAGACACGGTAGTGCAGAGCCGATTGGGTGGGCAGGAGGTCGCTCCCATCGGGGCGGAGTTGCCGCTGCCACAGGCTCATCCCGTGGGGCTCCACAAAGGCACCGCAGAACTTGCCCTGATCGGCATTCGCACGCGGGGGGCGATTCTGGCCCAACGCCTGGCGCAACAGATCGAGTTCATCGACCATTCCCCTGTTCCGGTTGGGATATTGGACATCACGCTCTATCGGGATGATTTGTCTCGAATCGCTCCCAATCCGATCGTTCATGCCACCGACATCCCTTTTGACGTGAGCGATCTGCGGCTGATCCTCGTCGATGACGTTCTCTTCACGGGCCGAACCGTGCGCTCGGCGCTCAATGCCATCAATGACTTGGGACGTCCCCAGTTGATCCAATTGGCCGTATTGGTTGACCGGGGGCATCGGGAGCTTCCGATTCGAGCAGACTATGTGGGCAAGAATGTTCCGACGAATCACAAGGAGCGCATTGACGTCCGGTTGCAGGAACTCGACGAGCGGGAAGAAGTAGTGCTTGAGGTTTCCCAGGAAACAGCTTCCCCGAAAGAAGGACGCTGATGGCCATGACGGTACAGACCGGTACGACACCCACCCTGCGGTGGATTAAGAAAGATCTGTTGGGATTGCGTGAGTTGTCCGCCGATGAGATCGCGTTCATCCTCCAGACGGCAGAATCTTTCCGAGAGGTCTCGTTGCGTCCGATCAAAAAAGTCCCCACCCTGCGCGGCAAGACCGTCGTAAATCTATTTTTTGAGCCCAGTACAAGAACGCGCACCTCGTTTGAGCTGGCGGCGAAACGACTCTCCGCCGATATCGTGAACCTATCGGCGCAGGGTTCCAGCTTGTCGAAGGGAGAGACGGTGTTAGATACCATCCGAAACCTCGAGGCCCTGAAGGTAGATATTCTGGTTATCCGTCACGGGTCGGCTGGCGTACCGCATTTGATTGCCTCACAAGCGAGCTCCTCGGTCATTAACGCGGGAGACGGATCGCACGAGCATCCGACGCAGGCTTTGTTGGATCTGTTCACGATTCAGCAGAAGAAAACGCGCATTGCCGGACTTCAGGTATCCATCATCGGGGATATCGCCCACTCGCGGGTGGCGCGTTCCAACATCTGGGGTCTGATGAAGATGGGCGCTTGTGTCACTGTCTGCGGCCCACCGCCGTTGATTCCTCATCGTATTGAGGATTTGGGTGTGAGCGTGACGTATCATCTGGAGGAAGCGATTCGGCAAGCGGACGTCCTGATGCTGTTGCGCATCCAGCATGAGCGTCAGGAGGCGCAGCTGGTTCCGAGTCTAAGGGAATACCGGATGCGATATGGCATCGACAGGGAACGTTTGGCCAAGGCCAAACCCGACGTCCTCATCATGCATCCGGGGCCGGTGAACCGTGGGGTGGAATTGGACTCCGACGTTGCAGACGGCCCCTATTCGGTGATTCTCGATCAGGTGACTAATGGACTCGCGGTCCGCATGGCGGTTTTGTACCTGGTGTCGGGTGGCCTGAGGGCTGATGAACAAGAAGGTTAGTCGATTTCCATGAATTTCGCGAAGCGAATTTAATGTCCAGACTCCTCATTCGTGGTGGCCATGTGATTGATCCTGCCAATCGGCGCGAGGGAACATTCGACGTGCTGATTGAAGATGGGAAAATCGCCGAGGTAAAGCCTTCCTTGAAAGTCAACGGGGCGATCGGGGTGGATGCCAGCAACCAGACGGTGATACCGGGGCTGATCGATCTGCACGCCCATCTGCGTGAGCCAGGCCGCGAGGACAAGGAGACAATCGAAAGCGGCGCTCGGGCGGCCCTGCGGGGAGGATTCACGACGATCTGCGCGATGCCCAACACAGAGCCGGCCATCGACCACCGGGCTGTAGTGGATCAGGTCAGCCAACAGAGCCAGAGGTGTGGGGCTGCTTGTGTTCGGGTGATCGGGGCGATTACGAAAGGGCGAGCGGGGCACCAGCTGACGGATTTCGGCGAGTTGTTTGAGTCCGGCTGCGTCGCGCTCTCCGACGATGGAAACGCCCTGGCGGATAGCTTTCTCATGCGACGGGCCCTGGAATACGCCAAGCTCTTCGATAGGCCCATCATTCAACACGCGGAAGATCCCCGGTTGGCGGCCGGCGGGATGATGCATGAGGGAATTATCGCGACGATGCTGGGACTGCGCGGGATTCCGGCTGCTGCCGAGGAGGTGATCGTGGCGCGGGATCTGGCTTTGGCAGCGCTGAGCGGGGGCTGGATCCACTTTGCGCATCTATCGAGCGGACGTTCCGTAGAACTCATTCGGCAGGCTAAACGTCGGGGTGTGCGCGTGAGTTGTGAAGTGACCCCGCACCATCTGGCGCTGACTCACGAAGCGGTGGGGGCCTTCGATACAAGCGCCAAGGTCAATCCTCCCTTGCGCACCGAGGAAGATCGTCTGGCACTCGTCGAAGGCTTGCGTGATGGCACGATCGATTGCATCGCAACCGACCACGCGCCCCATACGGATTGGGAGAAAGCCTCCGATTTTGAGTCGGCCCCGTTTGGCACCAGTGCCTTGGAGACGGCCCTGAGTGTGTGCATCGAAACCCTGGTGAAGCCGGATCTGATGCGCCTGGCCAAGGTGATCGAGAAACTCTCCGTTGCGCCCGCACGGATTGCCGGCCTTGAAGCAGGAACGTTGAGCGTCGGCGCCGATGCGGATCTGACGCTGATTGATCCGGATGCATCGTGGATGGTCGATCCTCGACAGTTTGTTTCCAAAGGTCGCCATTCGCCATTTGCGGCAAGGAAACTTCCTTGTGTAGTGACCCAAGTCTTTCGCCGAGGGACCAGGGTCTATCCCTATTAAGTACATAGCAGATAGCTCGATAGCACATAGAAAATGCCACTAGTGCTCAGTAACGTAATTGCTTGACATTATGCTGCGCCCTGCGGAAGCGCGATCTGCCTACAACTGTTATGCACCGTATTTCTGGTACTGAACACTAGGTTCTTTCTTCTTTCTATATGCTATGTGCTATCGAGCTATCTGCTATTAAAAGAGAATCCTGATGATGAGCATCTCACACCCAGCATGGTTCGTTCTTGAAGACGGTACGGCCTTCCAGGCTCGCGCGGTTGGAGCAGAAGGCGAGACCTTTGGGGAGGCGGTCTTTCATACGGCCATGACCGGTTATCAGGAAATCCTCACAGATCCCTCGTACAAAGGGCAGATCGTCTGCATGACCTATCCGCACATCGGAAACACCGGCGTCAACGAAGAAGATATAGAATCGCGACAGCCGTGGGTGGAAGGGTTTGTCATGAGGGAGCTCTCCCCGATTGCGAGTAATTTCCGCGCGCAGGAATCTCTCGATGCGTACCTGAAACGCCACAACGTAGTCGCTGTCGACGGCATCGATACGCGCGCCGTCACCCTCAAACTGCGTCAATCCGGATCGATGAAAGCGGGGATTTCCACCATTGAGCATGATCCCAAAAGATTTCTTGAGCGCGTGCGGGCATCGGCAGATATCATCGGGATTGATCATGTGAAAGAAGCAAGCTGCGCGCAGCCGTATGAATGGCCCCTGAAGGGGCAAGGGGCAGGAGACCAGGGGCGCGGGGAAAGAACCCCACTTCACCCACGCCCCACGCCCCACGCCCCAGGTCCCTGGCACGTGGTTGTCATGGACTATGGCGTTAAGTACAGCATCTTACGACAATTGGCCGCGCTGGGCGCTCGTATCACGGTGATGCCAGCAACGACAACGGCACAAGGAGTTCTGGAGCAACGGCCGGACGGGGTAGTGCTTTCCAATGGCCCAGGGGATCCCGCGGCCCTTCCCTACGCGGTGGAAACGATCCGGGGGTTGATGGGACGCCTTCCGATCCTCGGTATCTGTCTTGGGCATCAGCTGCTGGGGTTAGCTTTCGGCGGGCAGACATTCAAGTTGAAGTTCGGACACCATGGAGGCAACCATCCGGTTCAGGATCTTGCGACAGGCAAGATTGAGATTACCAGCCAGAATCACAATTTTGCTGTGCGCTTGGAGGCCATCCCCGGTGACCAGATGCAGATGACGCACAAGAATCTCAATGATGGCACGCTCGAGGGAATGCGGCACAAGCGGCTGCCCATCGTCAGTCTTCAGTATCATCCCGAAGCTTCCCCCGGCCCTCATGACGCGCAGTATCTGTTTCGTCAGTTTGTTGAGCTGATTGGACAAAATCCCAGATGAGGGAGTGACCAGTGGCACGTGTTGCGCGGATTGTGCCAGAGATGAAACTTCTGTCGACGGATGAAAGTGTGCGGTTCACTCGGTGGCTGCGGTTGATGGGATACGATACCGTGCTATTGGACGGCAACCCACTGGGATAGGATTCAGGCATTCCTGGCTCGTGCAGCCTCATGAGGGAGGAAGCTAAAATGGGAAGGATCGTCGCTGATTTTCATATCCATTCACGCTACAGCCGTGCGACCTCCAAGGACCTGACGGCGGAGCAGCTGGCCAAATGGGCGAAGATCAAGGGCATCGCCGTTTTGGGTACCGGTGATTTCACCCACCCCTCATGGATCGAAGAACTCAAAGAGCGGCTGCGTCCCACAGGCCATGGGCTTTTGGAATTTCAAGGCACGCACTTTTTACTCACCTGTGAGGTCAACACGCTGTTCTATAAAGCAGGCCGCGCCCATCAGATCCATCATGTGCTCTTTGCCCCGACTTTTGAGACGGTGGATCGCATCAACCAGGAGCTGAGCGCTTTTGGGAACTTAAGTATCGACGGCCGACCCACGCTGCAGATGGAAGCCTGGAGGCTGGTGGAGATTCTGCTGGGTATTGATCCGCGCTGTCTGATCGTACCGGCGCATGCGTGGACGCCGCACTTTGCCATCTTCGGATCCAACTCAGGGTTTGACAGCGTTGAGGAATGCTTCGAGCATCAGGCCCAGAACATCTTCGCTCTGGAAACCGGCCTGTCATCGGATCCCGCCATGAATTGGCGTCTGAGCAAGCTTGATCGCTATGCGCTGATTTCCAATTCGGATTCTCATTCGGCGCGGCGCATCGGACGCGAGGCCAATATCTTCGACTGCGCCTTGGACTACGACGAAATCATTGGGGCCATCAAGGCCAAAGATTCCAAGCGATTTCTGGAAACGCTGGAATTCTTCCCGGAAGAGGGCAAGTACCACCTCGATGGTCATCGCAACTGCAAGGTGCGCCTCTCGCCGCAGGAGACCAAGCGTCGGGGTTTCTTGTGTCCTTCCTGCGGGCGTCGGGTCACCGTAGGGGTGATGCACCGCGTGGAGGCTCTGGCGGATCGTCCGGAGGGGGAAAAGCCCACGCGCGCGATTCCCTTTCGTAGTATCGTGGGACTCGAAAAGATCATCGCGGATGCCCTGGATGTCGGCGAAGAAAGCCAGACGGTGGAACGGGAATACCACAAACTCATCGCCGCCTGCGGCAGTGAGTTTGACATCCTTTTGGAAGTTTCGGAGGAAGCCCTGCGCAAGGCTACCAGTAGCAGAATCGTTGACGGCATCCTGCGCATGCGCCAGGGACAAGTCGTGATCGAACCCGGCTACGACGGCGAGTACGGCAAGATCAAAATCTTCCAAGACAATGAGCCCGCCGCAGCCAGCGAAGAACAGATGACGCTGTTTTGACGATGAAGAAAATCTGGGTTCACAAGGCGAAGTCGTTTCGCGACGCAGAGCGCTTCGATAGGCAGTACTATCAAGCCATGTCTCCCAAGGAGCGCGTAGAGACTGTGGACTGGCTCCGGCAAATAGCTCGCAAGATCAGGAAATGGGATAATGGCCGAAAGAGACTTCGAAGAGTTGTTAAGATTGTTCAATAAGCACGGCGTCCGATACTGCGTTGTGGGAGCTTATGCCGTCGCCTTTCATGCACGGCCGCGCTATACCAAGGATATGGATATCTTGGTTGAGCCGTCCATTGAAAACGGCCAGAAGATTGTTGGGGCGTTGAGAGAGTTTGGATTCGGCTCTCTGCAGTTGAGTCCCGAAGATTTTGAAAATCCAGGGAGAGTAGTCCAGCTTGGCTACGAACCCCTACGCGTTGACCTGTTGACCTCAATCAAGGGATCTCCATTTAAGCAGATTTACAAGAATCGTGTCTCAGGTAGCTACGGCAACCAGCGAACGTTTTTCATCGGTCGCGATGATCTGATCCATAACAAGAAGCTGGTCAATCGTCGTCAAGACCAGGCTGATGCAGAAACGTTGCGTCTGCAGGCGCCTGTTCCAAAGAAGCGAAAGCCGAGATGACGCATCAGAAATGGAAAATGGGTGGCGGTTCTGATTAACGCGAGTTGGGGACAGCCACTGATTTCTAGCTGAGCGGCCTGCTTGTCCGATCCCCTCTGGAAATCGGTGGCTGTCCCGATGCGGTTTTACAAATCTCAAGGAATTGGGTTATGGTAGGTGAGCGCCACTGATATGACGCGGGTCGCAATCAATAAGTCTGTCCTTCAGTGGGCTGTGGAACGGTCGGGTAGACCAGAGGCTATCGAACAGAAATTCCCAAAGCTATCCGAATGGTTGGTGGGCGAGAAGCCTACGCTACGTCAACTTGAAGAATTCGCCAAAGCAACCTCTACACCGCTTGGGTCTTTATTCCTTTCCGAACCTCCAGAAGAACGTTTGCCCATTCCACACTTCCGAACGCTCATCGATGAAACTTTGCCCCGCCCCAGCGCTGATCTGCTTGAGACCGTCCAGATCATGCAGCGGCGCCAGGCCTGGATGCGGGACTATCTGATTGAGCAAGGTCACGAACCGTTGGGGTTCGTCCGTTCTGCAGGATCCAAGAACAACTGGGAGAGGGTTGCTTACGAAATTAGGCACGCCCTGGGTTCTGCTGAGGGATGGGCAGCTAACCAGCCAACTTGGACGGCGGCGCTACGGGAGTTGCAGAGCAAGGTCGAGGAAGCTGGCATCGTTGTGGTGGTAAATGGCGTGGTTGGAAATAACACGCATCGGAAGCTGGATGTTGGTGAGTTTCGCGGTTTCGTATTGGTGGATGAATATGTACCGCTGATTTTTATCAACGGCGCAGACGGTAAGGCGGCGCAAATGTTCACCTTAGCGCATGAGCTAGCTCATGTGTGGCTTGGCAGCAGCGCTGCCTTTGATCTGCGGGAACTGCGGCCGGCTGAGGATGAGGTCGAGCAAACGTGCAACGGGATTGCAGCAGAGTTTTTGGTCCCAGCAGATGAGCTACGCCAGCGATGGCCATCCGTTCGACAAGAGCCAGATCGATTTCAAATAATCGCTCGCCATTTCAAGGTCAGCGAACTTGTTACGGCACGCAGAGCACTTGACCTTGGATTCATAACGAGAGAGCAGTTTCTAGAGTTCTACCAGGCCTATCAGGAACGTGAGCATCATGCACCAAAGAGTCAAGAGGGTGGCGATTTTTATGCGGTGCAGAACTTTCGTCTTGGTCGGCGCTTTGCCGAAACCGTGGTTCGCGCGGTACGACAGGGAAAGCTACTTTATCGTGATGCCTATCACCTGACTGGCCTATATGGAAAAACCTTCGATCAGTATGTCGTGCGCCTTTCGGGAAGGTTTCCATGAATGGCGGTCCTATCCGTTATGTCTTGGATGCCGATGTGCTGATAGAAGCGGCAAAGCGTTATTATGCGTTTGATATCACTCGGCGCTTCTGGGGTGCCCTAGTTCAGCACGCGCAGACTGGATTACTATTGAGCATAGATCGCGTAAAGGCAGAAATTGATAGAGGCAACGACGCTCTTAAGGACTGGGCGAACAATGAGTTTCACTCCTGGTTCATCTCAACGGCTGAGGACGACGTCGTTGCAGCTTACAGGCGAGTCATGCAATGGGCGTACAGCCAGACTCAGTTTACGGATGCAGCCAAGGGTGAGTTCGCAAGTGGAGATAATGCCGATGCCTGGGTGGTAGCGTACGCATTAGCAAAGAGTTGTACAGTTGTCACTCAGGAGCAATTTGATCCGAATATTAGGAGGAGAATCCCGATACCAAATGTATGTCAAGCGTTCAACATGCAGCCCATCGATACATTTCAGATGTTGCGGGCGCTTGGGGTGAGACTTGATTGAAGTAGCTGCTTGTTCGCACTAGTGGAGCGTGGGTATGGCGGGTGAGTGGATCGGGCACGCGAGTTGGGGACAGCCACTGATTTCTAGCTGAGCGGCCTGCTTGTCCGATCCCCTCTGGAAATCGGTGGCTGTCCCCGATGCAAGGGAGCGGTATTTTTGAGATGAAGAAACGTCTTACGGTTGTTACGTACAGGTGGCCATTCTTCCGATTTCTCCAGATGGGTTAATGTCCCCAGATTCACAATACGGTTCAGGTGGGATGAGATTCGAGCAGTATGGTGGACCGCACCGTGGGGCCGGATGCAGGACCAAACGCTCACAATTGGTCTAGCGCGTGTAGATCCTCGGAAGTGGTTCGTATATTCTGGAATGCCTGATGAGGTACTCAAACACGTTGTATCAAAAGCCGATCTTAAACTTGTAGCGAAAGATGAGATTGTTTCCGTACGCGGAGTCTGGGGACGGCCACCGATCTTGATGGTCCGAGATAGATATGAAAAAGCGATTCAGAAAATGGGTGCCGGTTCTGATTAAAGAGAACCTGCACTGCTGTGCCTAAGGCGTAACGTGTAACGGAGCCCATCGACACCTGTGAAGCGGTGCCCATTTTCCCAGGAACGCCCAATCCGAAAGGCATGTAGTATTCATACTTTTCAAATAGTCAGACTAAATGTATACTTCATTGCATGATCGAACGACCGCTGTGGAAGGAACGAATTCAGCAGGCCTGGAAAGAGGCCCCGATTGTCTGGCTGTCGGGGGTCCGCCGTTCAGGCAAGACGACGCTCGCGCGAAGCCTGGCTGACGCGGGGAAGGCGCTCTATATCGATTGCGACCTTCCGGTTATAGAGGATCGCCTGCGGGATCCAGAGCTGTTTTTCCGAAGCTGCGAAAAGACCGTCGTGATTTTTGACGAGGTGCATCAGCTGTCGGATCCCAGCCGTGTGCTGAAAATCGGGGCGGATGGATTCCCAAAGTTGAAAATTCTGGCGACGGGTTCGTCTACGCTGGCCGCCAGCAGGAAATTTCGTGATACCTTGACGGGGCGAAAGCGGATGGTGCACCTGTTGCCGGTGCTCTGGATGGAGCTCGAGACGTTTTCCTGCACGGATATTTCAAGAAGGCTGTTGCACGGCGGACTGCCACAGGCGCTGCTGGCTGATTCCAAACAGGCATCCTTTTACCGCGAATGGCTGGATTCATTTTTTGCACGGGATATCCAACGGCTGTTTGCCGTTCGCGACATGGACAAGTTCAACGCCCTCTTTGAATACCTGCTGAAGCAGAGCGGGGGGCAAGTTGAAGTGTCGAGGGCTGCGTCCGCGCTTGGTATCAGCCGCTTGACCGTGGAACATCATCTGCAGGCACTCGAAATTACGCATGCGCTCACGCGCGTTCGTCCGTTTTTCGGCAGTGGACAGAAAGAAGTCCTCAAGATGCCCAAGGTCTACGGCTTCGATACGGGATTTATCACGTTTGTGCGCGGCTGGGACCCGTTGCGGTTGCAGGATCACGGCATCTTGTGGGAACACCTGGTGTTGGAGCACCTCCAAGCGTATTTTCCGAATGAAACGATACGCTACTGGCGCGATAAAGCCGGCCGCGAGGTGGATTTTGTGCTGGTCAGACGACGAGATCGGGTGGATGCGGTGGAATGCAAGTGGAACCCGTCGGAGTTTGATCCCTCTGCGCTGAAGATCTTTCGGTCCTATTATCCAAAAGGCGACAACTATCTCGTGAGTCCTGTGACGGGCGATGCGTACCTGAAACGTTTCGGGAGCTTGACCGTGAGGATTTGCGATCCATCGGGGATCGAATGAACTTCTACAAGACGAAACCATGGCCACCGGTTGAGCTGGAAAATCGGTGGCGGTTCTGATTAAAGAAAACCGGTACCCATTTCTCAAAGATGAGCATGAAGTCAGAAATTTTGCGGAAGGATCGCGAGGATATGATTGCGCTTTATAAGCGCATGAAACCTGAAGAAAGGTTAATGGCCTTTTTTAATCATTCTCAGTTGGTCCATCAGATTTACCAGGCTGGTGTGAGGCATCGCGCAGGTTTGTCGTCATCCAAATCCAAGCAGAGGAATTTCAGAAGACGATGAGAACGAAGGGTTCTGGTCAATCGGCTCTCCTCTTATTGGACGTCATAGACGTTCTCCATAAATTTCGTGTTCCCTATGCCATCATCGGCGCTTTTGCCGCGTCCTTTTATGGTGTTGTAAGGACAAGCATGGATGCGGATGCCATGATTTCCTTGCAACACAGTCAAGCG
>JAHFGV010000061.1 GCA_023247255.1 Candidatus Omnitrophota bacterium
GAATATGGTAATAATCAACTCGTCGAGTTGCATTGGGTCCTCCGTCCGTTGGTGTAGACACACACCTGTTGTACGGACGGGGGACTCTTTTGTCTAGCGGAAAAACTCGCACACGGCGTTATCAACTAGGTATCTGTTTAGCTCTGTGAGAGGATTTCATCCTTCGAAGGGCATTTTATCGTCGAGGAACGCACTCAGTCGCCTTTCCGCACTGCGAAAGCTGTGATTTTTGCCTCGTCGCTGTCTCAGAAAGCTAAACAGATACTCAACTAGAATACTTCCAGGGTGTTAGAGATAGCGGTGACCTTGACGAAATGGGTTAAATTATGCTATTTTTAAAACGTAATATCAATGCCATCGTAAGTGGGCTTCTTTTAGGATCTATCGGGTTCACCTAAAGATACGGGGCCCTCAGCCCGAGGCGAATAAGATGAGAGGGAAAGCCGAACTGCCAGCCAAGGGTGGTTCGGCTTCTGATTTCTGAGACTGGACGATGTGGAAAAGGTGGAAGATAAGGAAAGAAGGAAAAGAAAAGGAAAAGAAATTGAAGACAACAAGTTGTGAATACCATGTTCCAGCGTCCCAGCTCTCGGTTGAATAAGAGAATTCACAGTTCCCTCAATGCCCTTGAGGTTTCAGAAGCTCGATTCAAACGCTTTATGAGGCAACTCCAGGCATATGAGAGGAAATTGACTTTTGAGCGTACCCTGGATACCTTCCTAGACATTTATTCGACATGGAAGAAGACACACGCACAGCCACTCAAGTTGAGGCTGGTGATGTTGGCCTTTGAACTCCATCGGCTGAATCGGCGGTTTCAATGCGAATTATCTTTTCATGAATCCGTGACAAACACTATCTCGCAGCGACCGGATCCCTCCAGAAGGGAACGGCCATGAGAAAGATATCTGTCAGAAACCTCACCTCTACGGATTGGCTTAAGCGAGACTGTGTTGTTACTGAGAGGGTCCAGCAAGGGGACTATCAAACCCGAGTCGTTCGCCGGTGTACCTACCATGTGGAATCTCAGTCTTCTCTGCCATCTACCTGTGATTCGATTCAATGGGCTCATAATTTAGATCCTCTTCCTCCTCGGCAGGTGTTTGTGACAAAGGATATTAATCCCGAAACAGGCGCCGAACGAGTAATTTATAAGGTGCTGGGCCATTTCTATGTGGTTATGAAGAGCGAAGTGTTTTGTATTGGCTACCGCCACGTTCTTTCGATGATGATTGAAGCCTGTACAACGTTCTCTGATAGTTAGGGTGTATAAACCAGACTCCCGAAAAAGCCAAACCTCCGTCAGCTTGTTTGGCGGATCCGCCGATTGGCTGTGGCGGACTTCGTAAGAAGGGGGCGGAAAACTACGGGCCTTTAGGGTTCCTTGGCTATAAGCTCGCTCAGTAGTAATACGGGGAAAGAAGGTTTTAGCAGCATTCCTACTACTGACGAGCTGACGAGTTGATGAGCCGAAAAGGTGGCCGGGTTGCCGAAGAGGCAATCCGGTTTTTTTGTTCTTAATCAAGGTAAAGAGACTTCCACAGAGAATCTAAAGCAACGAAAAGCCAAACTCCTCGCGAGAGGAGGGCGGAAAGCTACGGGCCTTTAGGGTTCCTTGGCTATAAGCTCGCTCAGTAGTAATACGGGAAAAGATGGTTTCAGCATCACTCCTACTACTGACGAGCTAACGAGTTGACGAGCCGAAAAGGTGGCCGGGTTGCCGAAAGCAACCCGTTTTTTTATTGGGGGGATGGCTATGATGAAGACCCATTGGTGTCTTATCTTTGCCCTTGCGGTTCTCTGGGGGGTTTTAAAGCCCGACGTGTTGGTGGCAGATCAAATCCCAGAGCCTGGGGTAGAACAGGTAGTTGAGAAATTGACCGAAACGCTTGTTGAGGAGTCGACTGTCTACCATCAGACCAGTGATCCCCAAGGTGTGGAATCGCTTCATTCTTTGGCGAAGGAACGTAAGACATATTTGGAACTTCTTATCCGACAGGATCCGACTACTTTTCTACGCGTGGCTCTCTCAAGGCAACTGCGTGCCAGTCTGCCACCTGTGCTCGATGGAGAACTTGAATCATCCGTGATGCGGGAGGGGATGCTGGAGGTTTTGATTGAGCGTTATGCAAATGAGAGCCACACCTCCTATTGGATTGCAGATCAACAGGGAAAGCGTTGGTCGATTTCCTTTGCGACGCCTCCTCGTCTGGGTCTGGTATCAGGAATTCCTGTGCGGGCCAAAGGCATCGGCTTGGGGGAGTATATCGTATTAAAAAGTGCCGAGCCTGAATTTCTCGAATTCATCGATTGGGGAACATGGATGGTTCCTCCTTCTTGAGCCTTGCACGCTTGGACATTTAAGCAGCATGCCTGACATAAACCATCCGCACATACGCGTGGGGATTCACCCCAGCTCCTTGCCTTTACAAAGCGAAACTGCGGGGGCCAGACGGCGGGTTTGAATGAGACAAAACCAATAACCTAAAGGCAGGTGAAACGATACGTCCGAGTATGTTTGAGTTTTCGAAACAGCAGGACATTTTAATCAGCCTCAGCCGATGCGGCAACAGAACAGCAGAGGGAGAAGGCTTGTTTTCGTGTTTTTAGAGTTTTAGAGAAAGGGGCATAACCTCCTCGCAGCAAGCTGCGGGGTATTCGGCGAAGGAGAATAAAACAGGAGGCAGAATGCTAGAGGGTCTTTGCGTGATACCACTGATGCGTAGTTTGGCATGATTTTCTTCCGTAATATCTAGCCATCTCAAATTCATATTGGGATAGGGTGATCAGTGTGACGATTCACTCGCGACCGATAAAATGCCTGTAATTTCCATTCAATATATCTCTCTGTATTTGGCTTCTGTGCGTAAGCGCAGAAAAAGCAGTAGGGATGTTTTGTTGTCTTTCTGGGCCAAGGTTACACCTCCCTTTATGGTGCCATTCCTTATCTTCCTGTTGCTTATAAGCGGCTCGTTCGGTGTTTCAGTCGAGGCTGCCAGCCGTCATGAACCGCCGTCGGGCCGCGTCTATCATGGTTGGGGCCAATTCTCAGATCTTTGGGCTCTGGGACAGGAGCCAGCAGCCTCAGGGGATACAAAAGATGCCGATGACTACTCCGGCACCGTTGGACCATCCTATGCCCCGGCGATGTTATCGTTCTACGTAGCTCCAGAGGCTACTCGTCGCGCAGGATTTTTGACACGCTACCAGCAAGAGATCGCTAAGAGACCTTTCTTCATCGCTAATGTCGGGTTATGGTTCCATGGGTGGGAAGATGAGATTGCCAATGGGTCGGATCCGACTATTGAGCGGGAGCTTGTGTTACTTGCCGAGGGCTTACGCGATGCCGGCCGTCCCGTGCTTTTACGAATCGGCTATGAGTTTAACAATCCCTGGCAACTCTACGATCCGGTATATTATCCCGCTGCCTTTCGTCGAATCGTTCAAATTTTTAGGAATGCGGCAGCCAACAATGTCGCGATGGTTTGGAACGCAACCGCTGTAGGATTGCCTGGAACAGATCCTCTGGATTGGTATCCCGGCGACGATGTGGTGGATTGGTGGGCTTTAAACCTCTTCTTTTATCCGGATGATTTTACACAGCCAGAGACCGGTTCTTTTCTGGATCAGGCAACTACGCGTCAGAAACCCGTCCTGATTGGAGAATCCACGCCTTTGTTCTGGCAAGTTCCAAGGACGACGGTGCGTGGGGCCTCATCAGAAGCAGAAGCCATGAGTTGGTATTCGACCCTGTTCGATCTGGTCAAGTCTAGGCCACAGATCAAGGGTTTGAGCGTGATTGCCATTGACTGGACTCGATACGCGGCAACTTTTCCCGGCTGGCCAAACGCAAGACTCGATGCCTGGGCAAATCTTCCTCCTTTTTACGTCAGTCTCATCGCTGACCCTGCGTTCATTCACTCTTCAGAGGCCTCCTCACCATCCGTGCGTCTGGTTGCTCCTACTGAAGGATCCATCTTGACCGGCAAGGTTCAATGGCAGGCTGATGTCATGAATGTCAGCGGGGTTAAGGAAGTGATGCTCATTGCCAATTCGCTTGTGATCTTGCCGAAAGCAACCAGCCCTCCATTCACTGGCACGTGGAACACATTCAAATCCGGGAATGGTCCCTATCAAATTCTCGCACAAGTAACCGATCAAACAGGCAGAGGGTATTTTTCAAACGTAGTGAATGTGACGGTTGCCAATGGACCGGATACGACTCCACCGTCAGTGGTGATCTTTTTTCCTACGGAGGGCTACCGGACGAACGCTCCATCAATTACAGTAACCGCTGACGCGACGGATGATCGTTGGGTAGCTCAAGCCCGGTTTCTAATAGATGGAGTGCAGAGGGCGCAGGATTCTTCCGAGCGGTCTCGATACAGCTTCACCTGGCAGACACAGAATGAATCTGAAGGTCCTCATCTGGTCGCGGTGGAGGTGAATGATGCAGCAGGCAACAAAGATGCTGACTTAATCGAAGTCTTCGTTGACCGCACCGCCCCGACGATTACTCCTATTTCTATTCCTCCATCGCCTCTTACAGGTTCCGTTCCGTTCACCGTTCAAGTGACCGATCAATTCAGTCAGATTAAACAGGTACAACTCTTGGTTGATAAGAACCCACCACCGGTGCTGAGTAACACATCCGGGGACCTCTATACCTTTGATTGGGATACGACCCAGGTAAGTGGAGGGGTCCATGAGATCAAGGCGAAAGCGACGGATGTCGCAGGCAACACCGCTGAGATTAGCCTAGGGGCGGTTCAGGTGCAGGATGTCACTGCCCCCACCGTGAGCTTCCTCTCACCCACAGAAGGGGCATTGCTCAGTGCCGATGTTACTGTTGAGATTCTTGCCACAGATCCGAGTAGCATTCAGGATGTCCGGTGGCAGGTGGATGGCGGCCCCTGGCAGATCGGCAGGAGTTCACCGTATCTTTTCACATGGTCTACTTTGGCAGTAACGGATGGAGATCACATTCTCACGGCGCAAGCCCAAGATTGGTTTGGACAAATAGGTTCTGCAACCGTCACGGTTGGGATAGACAATACGGCACCTAAGGTAACGATTGTCGAGCCGCAAGGAATCTTGAGTGGGCCTGTTCTGGTTGACGTGACGGTGACAGAGGCCAACGGCATCCAGGAAGTCCGATTGTCTGAGGCTAACATCGTCATTGGCGTGATTCAAGGCACACAGACACTCTATCAATTTCCCTGGGACACTAGACGTTTTTCAAACGGCCCACACCAACTAGTTGCAAACGCTAAGGATTTGGTTGGTAATGTGGGTGGGGATTTGGCCACGCTGACCGTTCAGAATCAACCGGATACGACGCCGCCGACTGTGACGATCAGCGCTCCGAGGCAAGGCAGCATCGTTGGTGGAATTGTCTCTATAGTGGTCGATGCCAGCGATAAGGATGATCTGGGCATTCCAGCGGTGGTGATATCAGCCTGGTGGTTGCTGGATGGTGTCTTTCAAGCTGGAGATCTCACTGAGCGGAACCAGTATGTCTTCCAATGGGATACCAGCAGCGTCACCAGCGGCACCCATACGTTGACGTCTGTGGCATCGGATGCCTCATCTAATACCACGACCTCGACTCCGGTCAGTGTGACCGTTGACCATGACCCTCCATCGCTGGTAGAGATCTTAAGTCCTTTAGCTGGAGCTCTGGTACAAGGTAAGGTAACGGTCGAGGTGAAAGCGCATGATAATGCAAGCGGGATTGGCTCGGTGCAGTTGTACGTGGATGAGGTAGCGAGTGTCAAGAGCAGGCAGCTCAAGGCAGGGACTGTAGATGTTTATGTCGTGAATTGGGACACGACTGTATTGAAAGGTGGCTTGCATACTCTTGAAGCCGAGGCACAAGACACGGTAGGGAATCGTCTCAAGTCCGGTAAGATTTCAGTGACTGTGACGGACGTTACGGTTCCGCAGGTAGTGATCGTTTCTCCTGGATTCGGCAGTCGGATAAAGGGCAGCGTGGGTGTCGATGTCGATGCCTTTG
>JAHFGV010000035.1:0-18891 GCA_023247255.1 Candidatus Omnitrophota bacterium
GACCCAGGTACAATCGGTCGAACGCTGGCTCAATCATCGTCCGAGGAAGTGCCTCGGCTTCCAAACACCGGCGGAAGTCTTCAAGTCCGCGAGTGTTGCACTTGCTGGTTGAATGCGGCACTGCGTTTCACTGCGGTTCCATTCCATATGTTTATGCGAAATAAGATGAGCTTACGATGACCCCTTTTGGACTCGCTGACGTTCTGGATATTGCCTTCGTGGCGACGTTGTTATACGTCGTGCTGTTGTGGTTTAAGCGGACCAAGTCTGCGTTCGTTGCGGCCGGTATCTTCATCTTGGCTATTATCTATCTAATCGCCCGCCAGGCAGGCATGTATCTGACAAGCTGGATTCTGCAAGGATTCTTCGCCGTTTTCCTGATTGCCCTGATCGTCATCTTTCAAGAGGAGTTGCGCAGTTTTTTTGAACGTTTGGCCCTGTGGAGTTTGGGCAGGCGCAGGCTTTCTCCTCTACAGGCCAAGGAGATTGACATTCTGCTGCATACCATCGCCCATTTCGCCAGAGAGGAAGTGGGGGTTTTGATTGTGTTGAAAGGTCAGGATGCCCTGGAACGGTATGTCGAGGGTGGCTACGAGTTGGATGGAGTAGTGTCTAAAGCGTTACTCCAAAGTATTTTTGACCGCCATTCGGAAGGGCACGATGGTGCGGTTGTCATCGAGGGCAACCGCGTGATGCGATTTGGGGTGCGGCTGCCGCTTTCCAAGGAGTTCCACAAACTCACCGGGTTTGGAACGCGACATGCCGCTGCCTTAGGTTTATCCGAGCGGACCGATGCTTTGTGTGTGGTGGTCTCTGAAGAAAAGAGCACCATTTCCGTGTGTCGAGAAGGAAACCTGATCGTCGCCCGAGACATTCAGATGTTGGAAGAGCAGGTGGAAAGTTTTTTGAAACAGAAGCGGCCCGCGCCCACCCTTCGCTGGTCCGTATTCGTCAAAAGTCATCCTTGGGAGAAAGCGGTATGCTTGGCATTTGCCGTGGCGCTCTGGCTGTTTCTGGTACGAGGATTCAAGCCAGCCACAGAAACATTTCGGATTCCAGTCGCAGCGCACAACGTCCCCGCTCATCTTCAGTTGGTATCGATCAAACCATCAGCAGTGGCAATGACATTGGCAGGATTGAAACGCGATTTTGCACTGCTTAATCCCATGTACTTAAAAATCTACCTGGATTTGCAGATGGCCGTGAAACCAGGTCCTCATCTGGTCAATCTCTCCGAGCGCGAGATACAATTGCCCAAGGAACTTCATCTGGTTCAATTCGACCCTTCATCGGTCGCGGTGCAATTGGAATTAACGGAGACGAAGACAGAGACAGCGGGGTCCCATCGATCCACCGATGAGATTCCGGAACTGAAGAAGTGAGTAGAATAGAAAGATGACGGAGTCCCAACGTCCTTCACGCCATCTCCTGTTGGAGTTTCTCATCCGCGAGGGTTCTGCATGGAATTCATTGCTTATCTTGACTCACGACCATCCGGATCCGGATACCATTGCCAGTGCCTGGGCTTTGGCAACCTTGGTTGAGCGTTTGCATGGTATCCGCAGCCGCCTAGCGTACGGAGGCATCATCGGTCGCATGGAAAATCAGATGATGGTGCAACTGCTGCACATTCCTCTTTATCCGGTGGACCCAGGGGACTTTGAGCGGTACCGATGGATTGCGATTGTGGATACCCAGCCGCCGTTTCAAAACAATCGGTTGCCCTCTCATCGGAGGGCTACCCTGGTGGTTGATCATCACCATCGCCATGCCAATACCAAAGCGGATTTGGTCTTAGTAGATGAGACTGCAGGAGCTACCGCCACCCTGTTCGCTGAGGCGCTTTTTGCCTCCAGACTTGAGATTCCACCTCGGTTGGCGACCGCCTTGGTCTACGCCATCGGATCGGAGACCCAAAATCTAGGCAGGGAGACGGGGCCTCGAGATGTGGCCGCCTATCGAACGCTTTTTCCGTTGGCGAGCATGCAGATCCTCTCTAAGATTCAGAATCCGCCGCGCCCGACTTCGTTTTTCTACACGATTGGCAAGGCCGTCCATCGAGCCTTCGTGGTGCGCAGCGTTATCGGGGTGCATTTGGGAGTGGTTCCCAGCCAGGACATCGTAGCCCACATGGCTGATTTTCTGCTGAGCCATGAGACCATGCGTTGGTCTTTGGTCACTGGGCGCTATGAGGGGCGTCTGTTTGTTTCGCTCAGAACTCGGAATCCGCGTGCAGAGGCCGGTAAGTTGCTCTGGAGGCTGCTAGGAGGGGGAAGCTCAGCCGGGGGCCACGCGATGATTGCAGGGGGGTCGGTGGACGTTGGGAAAGGCTCATCCGAACACAATTGGCGAAAGACCGAAGAGAATCTTACCACGGCCTTTCTGCGCAGCCAGGGTTATCAGGAACCCTTTGATTTTCAGTATCCGTTTCAGGGAATTCGCAATGTCCCAGCAGCCTGCTGAAGCGATTTCAGATGTCGATCTTCGATTGAACGGCGGTCCTCCAATCGACAATCCAAAATCGAAAATCGAAGATACGCTAGGGGTTTATAGATAGATGGGACAGGCTGAATTTGTGCATCTGCACGTGCATACCAACTACTCTCTCCTTGACGGTGCCTGCCGTGTAGGCCCGCTTGTTAAGCGGGCTCGTGAATTGGGTTTTTCGGCTCTGGCAATGACCGATCATGGAAATCTCTTTGGTGCCATCGAGTTTTATGAAACCTGCGTGAAGGAAGGACTCAAGCCGATCATTGGTGTTGAGGCCTACCTAGCTCCGAAGAGCCGCACGGATCGCTCCGGCGGAGGGATCCGGGACGCAAGCGCTCACCTCGTCCTGCTGGCCAAGGATTCGGTGGGATATGCCAACCTCATGCGCTTAGTGACGGTGGGATACATGGAAGGGTTCTACTATAAGCCAAGGATCGACAAAGAAACGCTCACTCGATACCGTGAAGGCCTTTTGCTGCTCACGAGTTGTCTGAAAGGGGTTTTGAACGTTCACCTGATGCAAGATCAATTCGATCTGGCACGCAAAGAGCTGGACGATTTAATCCACATGATGGGACGAGAGAATGTATACATTGAACTTCAAGACCATCAATTACCCCTCGAGCAGAAAGTTCGTCCGCATCTGGTTCGCCTGGCCGAAGACGCAGGGGTACGCTGTGTGGCCACCAACGATGTGCACTATATCGAACAGGCCCATGCCTCCGCCCACGACGCTTTGATGGCCATTCAGACTCAAAGTACCATCGATGATCCTCACCGGCTTCGTTATGAGCAGCCGGAATTTTATCTGAAATCCGCCACCCAGATGCAGGCACTCTTTTCAGAATATCCGCAGGCGATTCAGACGACCCTCGACATCGCGCAGCAGTGCAACGTGAGACTGGAATTCGGAAAGATACACTTGCCGCACTACGAGCCACCCTCTGGCAAGAGCCAGCAGGAATACCTGCGACAGTTGTGCGCCGAAGGGCTCACCCAACGCTACGGCAGCCTGAATCCGACGGTACTCCAACGCGTGGAACATGAGCTGTCTGTGATCAAAGAATCCGGATACACGAGTTATTTCTTGATCGTGTGGGATTTTGTGCGTTTTGCCAAGGACCACGGTATCCCGGTAGGGCCCGGCCGAGGTTCGGCCGCAGGCAGCCTCGTCAGTTATGCCTTGGGAATCACCGACATCGATCCGCTTAAGTACGATTTGCTCTTCGAACGTTTCCTGAACCCGCAACGGGTGACGCAACCGGATATCGACATCGACTTTTGTTATGAACGCAGAAGCGAAGTCATCCAATATGTCGTCGAGAAGTACGGGAAAACCAACGTGGCTCAGATTCTCACCTTTGGTACGCTGCAGGCTAAGGCTGTTGTGCGCGACGTAGCCCGAGTCATGAAACTTTCCTACACCGAGGCGGATCGCTTGGCGAAACTCATCCCCAACGAGCTCGATATCACCCTTTCCCGGGCGCTGGCCGAGGTGCCGGAGCTGGTGCATTTGTATCGCACGAATGAGCAAGTCAAACAACTCATGGATACGGCCCTGATGCTGGAAGGGCTCACCCGTCATGCCTCCACCCACGCCGCGGGGATTACCATCGCCGATCAGCCTCTGACGAATTATGTGCCTCTATTCAAAAGCCAGGATGGGCAGATCACGACCGGTTTTGATATGACGGCCCTGGAGCACATCGGTTTGTTAAAGATCGACATCCTGGGACTGAGAACGTTGACGGTGATCGCAGAGACGCTCAAGAGGATTCAGCAGCGACGCGGACTGCATTTGGATATCGAGGGCCTGCTCCTGGATGATGCCAAGACGTTTCAAGCGTTGGCCCGTGCGGAAACCATGGGCGTGTTTCAACTTGAAAGTGCGGGCATGCGTGATTTACTAAAGAAGATCAAACCGACGCAGTTCGAGGATATTATCTCCGTCATCGCCTTGTTCCGACCGGGACCGATTGGATCGGGAATGTTGGATGATTTCATGAAGCGCAAGCATGGTCAGATTCCGATTCGGTACGAGCATCCGCGTCTGGAGCCGATTCTGCGGTCCACCTACGGCGTCATTGTCTTTCAGGAACAAGTCATGCGCATCGCCAGTGAGCTGGCGGGTTTTTCTCTGGCGCAAGCGGATCTTTTGCGACGGGCCATGGGAAAGAAAAATCCTGAGGTTATGTCCGCCCAGCGTAAGGCCTTCTTGGAAGGCTGCAAACATAACGGTATCGGCGAGCGGCATGCCACACGGATCTTTGAGCTCATGGAGCACTTCGCGGGGTATGGTTTTAACAAGAGTCATAGCGCCGCTTACGCGATGATCTCGTATCGTACCGCCTATCTGAAAACGCATTATCCTATGGAGTTCATGGCGGCCTTGTTGAGCAGTGAGATGGGTAATGTCGATAAATTAGTGGTCTATCTGGATGAGGCCAAACGGATGAAGCTTGTGATATTGCCGCCCGATGTGAATACCAGCGAGGCTTCCTTTACCGTTGTGAATGACGAAACCATCCGTTGTGGTCTAGGGGTGATCAAGAATGTTGGTATGTCGGCGATTGCATCCGTCCTTCAGGCTCGTCACGCGCGGGATCGGTTCCGCAATATGGAAGAACTCTGCCGCGAGGTGGACCTGCGCTTGGTGAATCGTAAAGTGTGCGAGAGTCTCATCAAGGCTGGGGCCTGTGACAGCATGGCTCTGGCGCGCGCCGTTCTCCTTTCCCGTTTGGACCGTGCGATGGAGGAGGCTGGCCATTTGCAGAAAGATCGTCTGCGCGGACAGATGACCTTGTTTGAAAATCTCAACGCCGTCGAGCCGTCTTCCCTCCAGGGTTTTTCTTCCACAATTTCTTCCAACAACGTCAGAGACTGGCCGGAAAGCCAGAAGCTTGCTTTTGAGAAAGATCTGTTAGGTTTTTACGTCTCCGGCCACCCCCTGGCTGGTTGCGAGCGATCGATTCGCTTGGTGGCTACGGCGAGTTCGAAACAGATTCAACGTTTAGCCGATGGGACGTGGGTGATCATTGGTGGCATGCTGAACCGGATCAAACATCTGGTGACCAAGAAGACCAATGAACAGATGGCAGTGTGTGTGTTGGAAGATTTGGAAGGCGATGTGGAGGTCCTGATCTTTCCCAAGAGTTTCGCGCAGCTTGCGCCACAGTTGCGACAGAATAGCCTCGTATTTGTGGAGGGCCGTGTGGTATTGCGCGAGGATCGCGCACGTTTGGTAGCCCAGCAGGTCGTGCCGATGGAGCAAGGTGCCAGCAAGCTGAGTCAGGCGATGGAATTGTTCATCCAACAACCCACAGGGGTAGGCAAAGACACCTGGGAACAGCTAAAGGCACTCTTGTCACAGTTTCCCGGCGCTATCCCTATTTACCTCAATCTGCAGCTTCCTCAACAACCCACCAAGCGGCTCAGACTCCCAGAAGGTTTTAAGGTGGAGCCCCGACAAGAATTGCTGGAAGCCCTCATGGAGCTTCTCGGGGAAGAGTCGGTAGTTCTGAAACGTCAGGCCTCGACGATAAACATGCCCCAACGATATGGCTTTCAAGAAAGCGCCTCTTTCGAATTGAGCACGCCCCGGGCCGGGCTTGGTCAGCTTGACAACGCCAAGGAGACCGTGTTAGAGTAGTTTCCCTTATGACGCTGACCAAGAAGGAGTTAGTCATTACTATTTCCAAGGAGACTGGCATCGCCCAGGTGGATGTCAAGCGGGTGGTTCAGCAAACGCTATACCATTTGATTGAGGGTTTAAAGGCAGGTAGGACGGTTGAACTTCGTAATTTTGGGGTTTTCAAGATTCGACAGCGTGCTCCTCGTCGAGGCCGTAACCCGAAGACAGGTCAAGAGGTCCCGGTTCCTTCCAAACGAGTCGTGGTGTTCAAACCGGGTCTTTTGATGCGTCGGGGAATCAAGTAATTTGGACTTTGCCCCATCTCTCCCGCCGAGTTTCCTCGAGTATCTTCGTATCGGTTTATTGCGTTTCGCTGCGGTTTTATTCCATTGTTTATGCGAAACAGAATCAGGGTACAACCTCAGGCCTTGAGCCAAATCGAAGCAAGGAGTGACGATGGTTCCGCAAGCCCTGCGGGGAACGACTGACTTATTGTCGGATGAAATCACACGGTGGTTAGCTCTAGAGCAGGCCGTGCGCCGGCTGTGCGTCGTGTATGGCTACCAGGAGTTAAGAACCCCTCTCATCGAGGATGCGTCGTTATTCCTGCGGTCCATTGGTCAGACGACCGATATTGTGCAGAAGGAAATGTTTCGCGTCCATGACCGTGGAGATCAAGAGATGGTCTTACGTCCCGAAGGTACGGTTCCGATGGTCCGGGCCTATCTGGAACACAATCTCCATAAGACCGACGGGTTTGTGAAGCTGTTTTATATGGGACCGATGTTCCGTGCCGAGCGCCCTCAGGCCGGGCGCTTCCGGCAGTTCCATCAATACGGTGTGGAGGCCATTGGCTCAGCGAGTCCTTGGGTGGATGTTGAAGTGATAACCCTGTGCCTTCACATCCTGCGAGAGTGTGGTCTTAGCCAAAGTACCCTATGGCTTTCGACGATGGGCTGTCGTGAGGATCAACAACGCTCGGCCGAGCGTCTGCGGGTTCAACTACAACCCGACCGGATGCATCTGTGCAAGGATTGCCAGAGTCGGTTTGAAAAGAACGTGTTTCGCGTGTTGGATTGTAAACAAAAGACTTGCCAAAAGATCGCCCAAGAAGCAGTAAGGCAGATAAACCAGGATGCTGGGAAAGCACCGCCAACGCCATTTTCGCTTTGCGATGAGTGTGCGAAGCATTTCGACGAAGTGCGCAGCGCACTGCGTGATTCCGGAATCGCGTTTGATGACACCCAGGTGTTTGCGCGAGGGCTGGACTACTACACGCGCACGGTTTTTGAAGTCCGCCATGCGGGCCTTGGATCTCAGGATGCGGTAGCCGCCGGGGGGCGTTACGACCGTCTGGTTGAAGAAATGGGAGGTCCTCCGATGGGGGCTGTAGGGTTTGCGACAGGCATCGAACGCGTGTTATTGGCGGCTGCTTGCGAACAGACACAAGGCGAGGTGAATCCGACGCGGCGCGGGGTGTACGTAGCCGTTACCGAAGCGGGTTTCATCCGGGAAGGATTTCGGCTCATCCAACAATTGCACAACCGTGGCGCGCAGGCCATCATGAGCTACGACGGCAAGAGTCTGAGAGCCCAGTTGCGTGAAGCCGACCAGGCCGGTTGTCAATTCGTCGCAATCCTCGGAGAGCGGGAACTTAAGGGACGAACGATTTCTCTTCGGGAGCTGGCTGCGCGTTGTGGCTCCCGCGAGCTTGGCAAGAGCGAGCGAACGGTGCCTCTTGAGGCGTTCGTCGATGAGGTGAGTCAGCATGTCAAGCCACCCTGTCACTAACCGGTTGCTGAAAAACCCTTCGTGGTTCTGGGTTGAGGGTTCAGGGTTCGGGGCAAATACACCACCGCTCGTCGGTGAGACGGGTCCTAGCCCCCAGCCCAGGACCCCGAACCCTGAACCGACTGGCATTTTTCAGCAGTCTGTTAAGAGCACCGTTGCTGCAAGCGGAAATTTTGGATTTCAGATAGTTCATTGCCCGGGCGCCTTCCAATCGAAAATCGAAAATGTCTTGTAGATGATGCGTACGCATGGCTGCGGGGAACTTCGACAAGAGCATATCGGTCAGACGGTGACCCTCTGCGGGTGGCTGCATCGACGGCGAGACCACGGCGGTTTGACCTTTATTGATCTTCGCGACCGCTCAGGCATGGCTCAGGTGGTTTTTAATGCCAAGACCGATGCGACGCTGCACGAGCAGGCAAAAACCTGTGGCCCGGAGTACGTGCTGCGTCTGAGCGGTGTCGTGCGGCAACGCCCTCGAGGAACGGAGAATCCAAAGCTGCCTTCCGGCATGGTTGAAGTCGGTGCGAGCGATCTGTCCATTCTCAATCCCGCGAACCCTCCGCCGTTTGAGATTGACGACCAAGGTCTCGTATCCGAAGACGTGCGGATGCAGTGGCGTTATATCGATCTGCGCCGTCCCGTTAGCCAACAGAAACTGATCCTTCGCCATCGCATCATCCACCGCATGCGCCAGGTGCTTGATCAGCTTGGATTTTTGGAAGTGGAGACTCCGATTCTGACCAAATCCACACCGGAAGGCGCGCGCGACTACTTGGTGCCTTCCCGGCTCAACCCGGGGCTTTTTTACGCGTTGCCTCAGTCCCCCCAGCTTTTCAAACAGCTGTTGATGGTCGCCGGACTTGAGCGCTACTATCAAATTGCCCGATGCTTTCGTGATGAGGATCTGCGTGCGGATCGCCAGCCGGAGTTCACACAACTCGATCTTGAGATGTCGTTCGTCGAGGAAACCGATGTGTGGGTGGTGATCGAGCGCGTTATTGCGGACGTTTTCAAAGAGGCATTGGGAGTGGATATCGTCATTCCTTTTCCTCGGCTAAGCTACGCGCAAGTCCAAAAACGTTATCAAACAGACAAGCCGGATCTGCGTCCGTCGGGAGGCTTTGAATCGTGGGCCTTTTGCTGGGTGACCGAATTTCCTCTGTTTGCGTGGAATGCGATCGAAAAACGCTGGGATGCGGAACATCATCCTTTCACCGCCCCGCATCCGGACGATGCGGGATTTTTGAGTCAAGATCCTTCACGCGTGCGTGCCCGAGCCTACGATTTGGTTCTCAACGGTATGGAACTCGGCTCCGGGAGCGTTCGGATTCACCAAGCCTCTGTGCAGCGTCAGGTGTTTGAGATTCTTGGCCTGAGCCAGGAGGTCGCCCAGGAGCGATTCGGATTTCTGTTGGAGGCTTTCAGCTATGGAGCGCCCCCGCACGCGGGGTTTGCCATCGGCGTGGATCGTCTGGTGGCTCTCATGACGCAGGCTTCCTCCATTCGAGAGGTGATTGCATTTCCGAAGACACAGAAGGCAGTCGATCCGCTCACCGGTGCTCCATCGAGTGTGAGCGCAGCTCAACTTAAAGAGCTTGGTATCGTGACGGTAAGCCGGCAATGATTATGGACGATAGACCAGTGCCTATTTTCTGAATTGAGGAGGGGACCGAAGATGCTACGGCGCATGCAATATGTAATGTTTGGGACGGTGGGTTGGATTTTGATTGGCGGATGTCGGACGGCGACGCATGTTCAACAGGTACCCCGAGTGGATTTAGGACTGAGCTCAGGAGGTAACCGCGGGTATCTGGTGGGAAGCCCTCCGTCAGTGCCTGAGCTTAAGACGACTCGCCAAATCATTCGGACGGATATTGAGATTCCGAGCTTTTACAAATCCGATGCTTCCAAAGCCTCGTCGTTTCATCTGCACTCAGAGTCTCCAAGTTTCTCAGAACCTGCGATGGCCGATGGCGCTCAGCCAGTAGGCGCTTACGATACCTATGTCGTGCAAAAAGGGGATTCCCTTTGGTCGATTGCATCCAAACCCCAGATCTATGGCCGGGCGGGACAGTGGCGGCGTATCTTCGATGCCAACCGCGATCTTTTGAAAGAGCCGGGGAAGCTCCGTGCCGGTATGACCTTAAAGATTCCTCGTGACCAACAACAATCGGAGGACACCTTTCATGATTCTCACGCTGGGTTTAAGAAATAGCCCTGGTTTTTTCTATCTACGCCATTGCGGATTTCGATGCCTGAGCAGACCATAACCCTACGTGGCACCCAAGAAGCCTTGGTGCTTTTTGGAAGGCACGACAAATACCTGCGCCGAATAGAACAGGCGTTGGGGATCTCGGTGGTTTCCCGCGGCGAGCATTTGATCGTCAATGGGCAACCGGAGGTTGTCGGCAAGGCGATGCGGCTCTTCGAGGATTTGCTGGTGGTGGTGCGCTCAGGCGCCCAGTTGCGCATGGACGATTTGACCTATGCCTTGCGTACGTTAGAGGACAATCGGTTGGTGCCCTTGCGCCAGATTTTTGAAGAGCGCATCGAGGTGGCCTCCAAACGGCGTTTCGTCATCCCTCGTACGCCTGGCCAAAAGGTTTACGTCGATGCGATCCGTAACCACGATATTGTCTTCGGCATCGGCCCTGCGGGAACAGGAAAAACGCACTTGGCGATGGCGATGGCTGTGGAACATCTGACGAAAGGGGAAGTGGCACGTATTGTGCTCACCCGGCCGGCGGTGGAGGCAGGTGAGCGGTTGGGCTATCTTCCCGGAGACCTCACCGAGAAGATCAACCCCTACTTGCGTCCGCTCTATGACGCGCTCTACGAAATGATGGAAGTGGATATGATCCGGCGCTATATCGATCGGGGGATCATTGAAGTAGCTCCCCTTGCTTACATGCGCGGCCGGACGCTCAACGATGCTTTTATCATCCTGGATGAGGCTCAGAACACGACCAGCGAGCAGATGAAGATGTTCCTGACTCGTCTGGGATTTGATTCCAAGGTCGTTATTACGGGAGATGTGACTCAAATCGATCTTCCGACCGACCGTCTCTCAGGTCTCATACAAGTTCAGAATTTATTGGCTGAGACTCCGGGTATCGCGTTTGTGCTTTTCAGCAGCCAGGATGTGGTGCGGCATGAGTTGGTTCAGGCCATTGTGGAGGCCTATGAGCAGCATCCGTCGAATCATGCTGGCTGATGGACATTCAACTCATCAACGCCCAGCGGCAGTTGCCGGTTCCGTGCAGTCGTCTCACGCAGTTGGCTCGATGTGCGGTACGTCGGCTACGCATTCAGACGCGGGGGCGTTTAGAAGTGACTTTTGTCAGCGCACAAAAGATGCGTCAGCTGAATAAACGTTTCACCAAGCATGAGGGGCTGACGGATGTGCTGAGCTTTCATTACAGGCATGAGCCGATTGTCGGGGAGATTTTGATCTGTCCTCAGGCGGCATGGACCTATACGCATCGGCAGGGCCCTGCGTATCGGCAAGAACTTGCCCGTTACGTTGTCCATGGATTGCTTCATTGGCTGGGTTATGAAGATCGAACGGCCGCCCAACGCACAGACATGCGTGCTAGAGAGGATCAGCTCCTTTCTCACTGCGGATAAACAGTTGTGTTAAGTTCCATGGGTCATATTCCAAGAGAAGTCATGAGGATTGTGTCATGTTTCATGACTCATGTGTCATGAAAAAGCAGAAAATAAACAGGCATCTCAAGCATGGCCAAAGTACGCCTTTTGCTTTCCATGACTCATGACACATAAAACATGACACAGTAACAGTTCGCGGGGCAAAGGGATGGGGTTGCACACAACCGACATCATTGTACTGCGGAAATATCCTTTCCGAGAGACTAGCGTGGTAGTCAGTTGTTTGAGCGATCGATTCGGGAAGCTCAAGGGGCTCGTCAAAGGATTGCGGCAGCAACCCAACCGCTACCACAGCGCGATGGAGCCGTTGACAGTCAACCGTATAGTCTTTTATGATACGCTTACCAGCTCCCTGCATTTGGTTAGTCAGTGCGATTTATTGGATCCCCTCGATTCGCTGCAGCGAGATCTTGAAACCATGCGCACGGCGGCTCATTGCGTGGATTTGGCTGACACGGTTCTTGCTCTGGAGGAGCCTCAGCCGCTCATCTACCAGCTTCTACGCGATACCCTGGGACGTCTCTCATTGGACCCTAGCGGGCGAGTGTTGCTGCGGGTGCATTTTGTGACGCGACTCTTGCGGCTGATAGGGTTTCAACCCCAGTTGGATACCTGCGTAGGCTGTGAGACGTCTGTGGAAGTGGAAGAAGGATTCTGGAGTGTGTCGGAAGGCGGGTTGTTGTGTGTCCGCTGTCACTCTCAAGACCCACGGGCCGAGAGCGTCAACCCAGAAACGCTAAAGGCCCTGAAACTTCTTGCACAGAGCGACGCTCCTATCGCTATGGATGATTCCTTGGTTCAATTGCTTTCTCGGCGTTTGGATGCGTTTCTGCAATGGCGTCTCGACCGACCGCTGAAGACGTTATCCATACGATGAGGGACGAAGGAGAGCAGGGAAACGGGGCAGGGAAGACAAAAGTACAAGGGAATACGAGTTGCAAGAGATGAAAAATACTACGACCGGTTTTAAAAAAGGACGGGCGATGTCTAGCTTTCGAGATTTGTGGAGTGCTATTCGCACTTCCCACGCCCCCCGCCCCCTGTCCCCCGCCCCTTGTCTTGATTCCCCTGTCTTTCGCCTCGTTTTCCAGATCCCTCGATGGATTGGGGCTTAGCCATGCAGTTCCAACGGTTGATTCGAGCACTCGATGCGTTTTGGGAAAAGCAAGGCTGCGTCATTGTGCAGCCCTATGACATCGAGATGGGGGCTGGGACTTTCCATCCGGCGACTTTCTTCGGAGCCTTGGGACCTTCGCCGTTACGCGCCGCCTATGTCCAGCCGTCCCGACGCCCCGCGGATGGTCGATACGGACAGAATCCTCTTCGTATGCAGCGCTATTACCAATACCAAGTGCTCCTTAAGCCCTCAGCCGAATCGGTGCGGTCCCTCTATCTGGAAAGCCTCCGCGTGTGTGGGTTGCGTCTGGATGCCCACGATCTGCGGTTTGTGCAAGACGACTGGGAATCCCCGACGCTGGGGGCCTGGGGATTGGGTTGGGAAGTGTGGCTGGATACTTTGGAAGTCACCCAGTTCACCTATTTCCAGCAGGTCGGCGGGTTGGATTTGAATCCGATCACCTGCGAGATCACCTATGGACTTGAACGTATCGCCCTGTTTATTCAGGAGACAGCCGATGTGTACGCTTTGGCCTACGGGCCCGAGATTACCTACGGGGATATTCATTTAGCCAATGAGCGTGAAGGTTCGACTTACAACTTTGAGCATGCATCCGTTGAGCTTCATCGTCAGTGGTTCTCACAGCATGAAGCGGAGGCAAACCGTCTTTTGAAAGCGAATCTTTTGATGCCGGCGTATGAACACCTGCTTCGATGCAGTCACACCTTCAATATGCTCGATGCCCGGGGAGCGATCAGCCAATCGGATCGCCCCCGTTTCATTCTTCGCATCCGGACGTTGGCCAAGCGGTGCGCTGAACTATACTTGGAACGGCAGAAAGGGGCAGGGGCAAGGGAAGGAGCATTCCCTGAGAAGAAGATAGCATGAAGCTACAGTTTATCTTGCCAGTGTGGATTCTAACAGTCGGGTGGTGTTGCCTTGCTTCGGCGAACGAGCGCTACTGTGGATACTTGGAATTGTCGGGTCTGAAAGGTAAAAGGGTAACCATCCAGACGGTGGATGATCATGAGAGTAATCGGCTACAGGGGACTGTCGTTGAAATCGAACCAGCCGCATTGGTGCTAAGCTTGGGACAGCCGTCGAAAGGAATCTATGACGATCGGGGAAGGATTTCCCAGCCAGGGCCGTACGCTTATGTGAATTGCAATCATATTTTCTCAGTAATTGTCGATGAGCGCCCATCACCGTAAGAAAAAAGAGCAACAGACGATAGGCCAGGGGCAAGGCAGACGGTCCCGACGTTCCCGTTTGCCGCTTCGACGCTCAGTGGTTTCAGAGGATCTTCTGCTTGAGATCGGAACCGAAGAGCTGCCGGCTGCGTACTTACCGGGATTGATCCACCAGCTTCGAGGAGAGTCCGAAACCCTCTTTCAAGCGAACCATCTTTCGTTTCAACGCAGCGACGTTTTCGGGACCCCTCGACGGTTGGTTCTGATCGTTAGAAAACTGTCCGTGTTTCAACACAGGCCTGCCGAAGAGATCCGCGGGCCTTCCAAACAGGCGTCTTACGATGCCTCAGGCAAACCGACAAAAGCGCTGCTGGGGTTTCTGCGCTCAAGAGGCGGCCAGTTGGATCAAACGAAGATCGTCCCATCCGAGAAGGGTGAGCATGTCTTTTTGATCAAGTCGCCAAGTGTCGTTCCGACCGCCCAGATTCTGCCTCAGCTTCTGCCCCAGTTGATTCAACGCCTGCGTACCCCCAAGGCCATGCGATGGGAAGATACGGGTTTTCGTTTTGCACGTCCGATTCGATGGCTCTTAACGCTCTATGGCTCTCGACCGATTCGATTTTTCCTGGCAGGAGTAAACAGTCAAGCGCGCACGCGCATCGGACGACCGCAGGAACCCCAAGAGACAAGCGTTACATCAATTCCAGCTTACTTCCAAACGCTCAAACGCGTCGGTATCATTCTCGATCAGGATAAGCGACGGCAGCGTATTCAACAATTAGTGCAGCGTGAGGCGAAACGTGTCGGTGGCGTTATTGCACGGGAAATGCGGAGTCATGGATTATTGGAAGAAGTCACGTATCTGACGGAAGTACCTACGCTTCTGGCTGGCGAATTTGGCCCAGAGTATTTAGAGCTACCGCGTGAAGTACTCTTAGCCAGCATGGCGAAGTATCAGCGGGTTTTCGCCGTGGAATCTCGGGGGAAGCTCTTACCTCGGTTCGTGGCAATTCTGGAAGGAAAGTCGGCACGTCCGAATGCCGTCCGCAAGGTGATTGAGCGCATCCTCAACGCCCGGTTGGCGGATAGCCTGCTATTCTGGAAACAGGACTTGACTCATTCTCTCACGCAGATGAACGAAGGTCTTGCTGGCCTGACCTTCATCCCATTGTCCCCTGTCTATGAGGAACAGGGTTCCATGCAAGCCAAGATACTGCGACTGCAAGGCCTCAGTAAGGTGTTAGTGCATGCATGGAACTTGCGAGATCCAGAATCGGAGTGGCTGCGGCAAGCCTGTGAGTTCTCAAAGGCAGATCTCGTCAGCACCACGGTGAAGGAGTTTCCGACTCTCCAAGGAGTAATGGGTAAGTACTATGCGTGTCAGGGTGGTAAGTCTCAGGAAATCGCTGAGGCGATTGGGGAGCACTACCTCCCTAGTGGAGACAAGCTACCAAAGACCCTGATTGGTAGCGCGCTGTCCGTTTTGGATAAGTACGACACGCTCGTCAGCTACTTCGGTGCGAATATTGTACCGACTGGTGACGAGGATCCATACGGACTCAGGAGGGCAGCGCAGGGAATCGTCGAAGTCGCTTGGGCAATTCACCGCCCTCTGCCATTTCAACGTTTTCGGGAGGTATTCACTTCTGAAGGATGGTTTCCCTCAATGAACTTGGGTAACGCCTCTGATCGGGTAAAGCTCTATCTCCTCGAGCGCCTCTACACGTTTTCTTGGCCTAAACCACGTCCGACCAATGATTGTGTCGATGCCGTTCTCGCCAGTTCCCCCGACGATCTTTGCGACGATCTCGTGGATGTCATGGATAGAATTGCCATGCTGGCGCGACTCAAAGACGATCCGGCTCTTGTAAAGGCTACCAAGGTCGTGGAGCGAACCCACAACATCCTTAAGGCGACAGAGTTTAACCATCTCCAGGTAGATTCCTCGCAGCTCCAAGATCCGATTGAGATAGGACTTTGGGAAACCTACTGCAAACAGAAGGAGAGCATTCGAGAGTTTATAGGAAAGCGTGACTATGCCGAGGCCACTCAACGCTTTGGTGATGTGTTTTTCGGTCCGATTCACGAGTTTTTTGCGAAGGTGATGGTCAACGTTCCCGACGAGAGGCTGCGGCGCAATCGTCTCGCCTTGATGCAAGCCATCAAGACGTTGTATACTGAACGGATCGCCGACTTGTCTAAATTGGTCCTTACCGAGTGAAAGGAGCCTCGATGAAAAAGAGTCCCATTACGGTCAAGCACAAGAAAATCGGATTGTCGCGAGCATCGCGAGGAGCTGCCATGAAGAATGTAGGAACTTTGTTTAAATCGAAACGCACCGCGGCGCCAAAGCCTACCGATGGACGGGCCAAGGCCCACTACATCTATATGTTTGGCAAGGGCAAGGCCGAGGGTCGTGCCGACATGAAGCAACTGTTGGGCGGAAAGGGAGCTAACCTTGCGGAGATGACGAATCTCGGTGTTCCGGTTCCGCCGGGCTTCACCATCACGACCGAGGTATGCCGTAAGTTTTATGAACTCGGCAACCGATGGCCGGATGGTTTGGAAACCGAGCTCAAGCAAAAAGTTGTCTGGCTTGAGCAAATTCTCGGCAAGGGATTTGGCGATGTGAAAAATCCGCTGTTGGTATCGGTTCGATCTGGGGCAGCCGTGTCCATGCCCGGCATGATGGACACGATCCTCAACCTTGGCCTCAATGACCGGACGGTCGAAGGCCTGATCGTCAAGACCGACAATCCCCGCTTTGCCTACGATGCCTATCGCCGGTTTATTCAGATGTTTGGCAACGTTGTGTTGGACGTGGAGCACAAACGTTTTGAGGAGATCCTCACCAAGCACCGCTTTGCCGAAGGAGTCTCGACGGACGCGGAGCTTTCGGCCCAGTCGCTCAAAGCGTTGGTGGCGGAGTACAAGGCTTTAATCCAGGAAGTCAAACGTATGGAGTTTCCTTCCGATCCTCAAGAGCAACTGCGCTTGGCCATCAACGCCGTCTTTTCCTCCTGGAACAATGAGCGGGCCAAGATCTATCGACGGCTCCACAACATTTCCGACTCTCTAGGAACCGCGGTCACGGTGCAGTCGATGGTATTCGGCAACATGGGATCCCAATCGCTGACTGGGGTATGCTTTACGCGGGATCCGGGTACCGGGGAAAATGTGTTCTATGGAGAATATCTCATCAATGCTCAAGGCGAAGATGTGGTGGCGGGTATCCGCACCCCCAAGCCCATTGCACAGATGAAGCGAGAATTTCCAAAGATCTATCAGCAGTTGTATGGAATCGGCCAACACTTGGAGAAGTATTTCAAGGAAGTTCAGGATCTTGAGTTTACCGTCGAAGAAAGCCATCTCTACATGCTCCAGGCGCGGACCGGAAAACGAACCGCTCGAGCAGCCGTCGGCATTGTCACGGATTTCGTGGACGAAGGACTGATCGGTCGTGACGATGCCCTGTTGCGCATCAACCCCGATCAGATCGATCAGCTCTTGCATCCTGCTATCAGTCCTGAGGCGAAGCCACAAGTAATCGCCAAGGGTTTGCCTGCCTCACCGGGTGCCGCGGTAGGCAAGGTCGTGTTCAACGCGCAACGAGCCGTTGAGTTGTCGAAAGAAGCAACCGAGCCTGTTCTGTTGGTGCGTGAGGAGACCTCCCCCGAAGATATCGAAGGGATGGCGGTCTCTCAAGGGATTCTGACTGCACGCGGGGGCATGACCAGTCATGCAGCGGTGGTGGGACGGGGTATGGGCAAGTGCTGCGTCGTGGGCTGCAGCGACATCACTGTGCGCGAGGATGAAGGCTACTTCAAAGCAGGGGACGTAGTGGTTAAGGAGCTCGATTACCTGACATTAAATGGCACTACCGGAGAAGTGATACTGGGCGAGGTTCCTTTGGTGCAGCCTCAATTGACCGCTAGTTTCCGCAAGCTGTTGGAATGGGCGGATCAGACTCGGCGGCTGAGCGTTCGTGCCAACGCAGACACCCCGCAGGATGCCAAGGTGGCCCGTGATTTTGGTGCGGAAGGCATCGGTTTGTGCCGGACCGAGCATATGTTCTTTGGAGAAGAGCGACTGCCTGTCGTGCGGGAGATGATCTTGGCCACAGACGTCGAGGCGCGCAAAAAGGCTTTAGCTAAACTGCTCCCCTTCCAGAAACAAGACTTCATGGACATCTTCGATGTTATGCAGGGACTTCCGGTCACCATTCGCCTGCTCGATCCTCCTCTCCATGAATTTCTGCCTACCAGCCTCGAAGACCAGCAGCGGGTAGCCAAACAATTGCAGATTGATCTTCGGCAGCTACAGGATACGGTCAAAAGCCTCCATGAGTTCAACCCCATGCTGGGTCATCGCGGGTGCCGCTTAGGCATCACCTATCCCGAGATTAACCAGATGCAGGCTCAGGCTATTTTCGAAGCAGCCTGTGAGCTGACGCGCGATGGTGTGCCAGTGATTCCAGAAGTGATGATTCCTCTGGTGGGGCATCCCCAAGAGTTTCATATCGCCAAGCGTATCATCGATACTGTAGCCCAACAAACCATGACTCGGTATCGCCTGACGTTGAGATACCTCGTCGGTACCATGATCGAGGTTCCTCGTGCAACGGTGGTTGCCGATGCAATAGCCCAGGAAGCGGAATTCTTCAGCTTTGGCACCAATGATCTTACACAGATGACATTCGGATTTTCGCGGGACGATGTCGGCAAGTTTCTGCCACACTACCTGAAAGCGGGCATTCTGTCGGATGATCCTTTCGCCAAGCTGGATCAAGATGGTGTGGGAGCGTTCATTCGTATCGGGATTCAGAAGGGGCGCTCCGCCCGTAAAGGAATTAAGATCGGCATCTGCGGTGAGCATGGGGGAGAGCCTTCCTCCATCGAGTTTTGCCACCGAGTGGGGATGGACTATGTTTCCTGCTCACCCTACCGGGTGCCGATTGCTCGCTTAGCGGCTGCCCAAGCGGTGCTGCGTGAGAAGAAAGC
>JAHFGV010000035.1:18991-24592 GCA_023247255.1 Candidatus Omnitrophota bacterium
CCTTTCCAATGGATGCGATTCGAACTTATTTGAGAGACATTAAGTCTATCCCTCTGCTCAGTGCGAGAGAGGAAATCACGCTTGCTAAACGCATCAAACGTGGGGATCTGGTGGCCAAGCGTCAGATGACCTTATCTAACCTGCGTCTGGTGATCAACATCGCCAAACGCTATTCGCACCTTGGGGTTCCTCTGCTGGATTTGATTGAAGAAGGCAACCTCGGTCTGATGAAGGCAGTGACCAAGTTCAATCCCCGCAAGGGCTTTCGTTTTTCCACCTATGGGGCGTGGTGGATTCGTCAGTACATCACCCGTGCGATTGCCAACCAGGGTAAGACAGTCCGCATTCCCGTTTATATGACGGAGCTCATCTCCAAATTTAAACGTGTCACCGAAGATTTGACACAGAAGCTGGGGCGTAAGCCCAACACGCAGGAATTGTCCTCACGGATGCGCCTTCCCCTGGAGCGTATTGAGCGGCTTCAAGAACTGGTGGTTTCTTCCCAGACCACGTCTTTAGAAACGCCCGTGGGTGAAGAAGGGGAGACGGAGATGATCGATCTCATCCGTGATGAACATGGTCCTTCACCCGAAGAAGATATTGCCCGATTTCTGCAACACGAGCGTATTGATGCACTCCTCGCCCGTATGAATGAGCGTGAACGTCGTGTCCTCATCCTACGTTACGGTTTAGAGGACAGGATTAGCCGAACGTTAGGGGAGACGGCGAAATTCTTCGGCATCACCCGTGAGCGGGTTCGCCAGATAGAGGTGGTAGCTTTGCGCAAGCTACGTGCCATGGTTAGTGGCGAGGAACGTCAGCCAGGAACTTCATTAGATACTTTACAATCATATCTGCACTCGGCTGCTTCTGCTCGGACTTCTACCGTTGTCTCAAAGTCCAAGGAGCACGTACCCTTAACGACACGTTCCCAACGATCCCGACGGGTATCTTCCCATCGTAGGCGATACCAATTAGTGCATCGCTAAGTGTGGTCAACGTGGGGGTTTCTTCAAAGCCGTGGTTTTTTTGTTAGCAGGACTAGAGCGATCAACCTTCAACCGCTGCTGTCCAGCCCAACCTTAGTATTCCTCGCAAACATCCTGTGATATTCCTGCCCCAGTAGCTCAGTATGGAAGAGCAGCGGTTTCCTAAACCGCGCGCCGGCTGTTCGAATCAGCCCTGGGGCACTGTCTTATCTTAGAGCTGGGCTTTTGCAAAAATAGCCAACGCGTTGACCGAGTGTTGTGTCATGTTCCAAGAGAAGTAATGAGGATTGTGTCATGTGTCATGAAAAAAGCAGAAAATAAACAAGTATCTCAAGCATAGCCAAAGGGGCTCTTTTACTTTCCATGACACATAACACATGACTCATGACACAGACGTGAGCGCTGCCACTAATCTCGATGCATTTTGCAAAACCTCAGTTAGAGTGCAAACGCTCTCCGATTGATTGCTTAAGATTCTGTCTCTTGAAACAGATTCTGTCTCTTGACAAGTCCTGGGAAGTTTGCTGTGATATATTTGTAGATTTGCTTGTCTCGATTGACGCATAAGAGTGCCGTAAGGACACTGCTAAAATTAGCAGGATGATCTGCCCAACCGTCCATAAGAACAGGGGTCACGTGGTAAGTGACAAAGACCCTGCGTTCTTCGGCCACCTTGCCACCCGGCCACTTAGAGTGCGTCCCGAAATACCTCCCTTAATGGCCAAGTGGCCAAGTGGCCAAGTGGCCGAAATACCGTTTTGGGGACGTACTCTTAGCCACTCCGTGAAGATTCTCGCATTAGTCATCAGCCTTGCCGCTAGCTTTCCCACCGCCGCTCGTGCAGCGGATACGACGGCCCCTACGACACCAGTCGTTACCGATGAGGGGACATACACGACGAGTACGATTCAGCTTCATGCGACGTGGACGAGTAGCGATCCGGAATCTGGGATCGCCGAGTATCAGTACCTCATCCGGCAAGACTCAACCTCCGGCACGATCATCGTCAACTGGACATCGACGGGCACGACAGCATCAGTGACGCACACGACTCTAGGCTTGATCCAAGGCAAGAGCTACTACTTCCAAATCAAGGCGAAGAACGGCGATGGGCTCTGGTCAGCGGTCGGCTCGTCCAACGGGATCAAGGTCGATACGACAGCTCCGGGGACTCCAGGACTTCCCAAGGAAGGTTCATCCACCACAGACTACGACTTCGATGGGGATGGAAGCTACACGGTTTACTGGGCGGCTGCTGCTGACGCCGAGTCAGGCATCAGTGCCTATGAGGTCCAGGAACGCATAGGAGTTTCAGGGATGTGGACGACACTCACCAATAACCGGACGAACACGAATTTCTCTGTGACTGGTCGGTTGGACAAAACCCAGTACTTCTATCAAGTGCGCGCCAAAAACGGAGCCGGCTTGTGGGGAGATTGGTCGTCATCTTCGGATGGGGTATTAATCGACAAGACGGCTCCCAGTACGGTAACGACAGTGACGGATGATGGAGCCGTGGCTGCTTCAACCACCGAGCTGCATGCCACATGGACTACCTCCAGCGATCCCGAATCCGGAGTTGTCCAATACGAGTACATCATCCGGCAGGATTCGATTTTGGGGACGATCATTGTCAACTACACCTCGGTGGGTTTAGCTACGGAGTCGACGAGGACGGGCTTAAGCCTGATCAACGGAAAGCTCTACTACGTTGGGGTCCGGGTGAAGAATGGCGCAGGACTCTACTCAGCGACGAGATACTCGGATGGCATCCGGGTTCCTGATCCTACAGCGCCGAGCGCACCTCAAACTCCGACCGAAGGCTCGAACACCACGGATTACGACTATGACGGGGATGGCAGCTACACGGTGTACTGGTCTGCTGCAACGGACCCGGACTCGGGGATTAGCGCTTACGAACTTCAAGAACGGCTGGGAACTTCAGGGACGTGGAGTACGCTGACGAGTACCACAACAGCAACGAGTTTTGCAGTAAGCAGCCGCCTTGACAAAAACAGCTACTTCTACCAAGTCCGAGCCAAGAACGGGGTAGGGACGTGGGGGGCTTGGTCGTCAGTCTCGGATGGGATCCTGATAGACAAGACGGCACCGAGTATGCCAGCCACTGTCACCGACGATGGTGCAACGACTTTCAGCACCACTCAACTCCATGCCACGTGGAGCCCCTCAAGCGATGCTGAATCCGGAATCCTCCTGTACGAATACATCATCCGCCAAGACTCAACCTTAGGCACGATCATCGTCAACTACACCTCGGTTGGTCTGGCGACGGAGGTGACCAAAACTGGCTTAGTCCTCATCAACGGAAAGAAATACTTCATCGGTGTCCGGGCCAAGAACGGATCCAGCCTCTATTCCAGCGTCAAGTATTCAGATGGAATCACGGTGCAAGCGGATACAACACCCCCAACCGGAACCATCCAGATCAACAACGGAGTCTCCGCCACCAACCAACTCACCGTCACTTTGAGCCTTTCAGCGACTGACGACTCAGGCACGGTCTCTCAGATGCGGTTTTCTGAAGATAACCTGACCTACACCACTCCTGAGCCCTTTACGAGCAGCAAGCCATGGACGCTACCGACTGGAGATGGCACCAAGAGTCTCACCATCAAGTTTAGCGATCCCAGTGGCAACTGGTCGGCTCCAGTGAGCGATACCATCGTGTTGGACACAACCCCACCGATTTTGACCTTCTCAGCACCCACGGATGGAGCGCTGTTGGGGCGTCAGTAGAGCAGCAGATAGCTCGATAGCACATAGCAAATAGAAAATGCGGAAAGAAACAGAATGACCTATCCTCGCGCGACTCTGAGCAGACTTCTTATTCATCTTTGTCCTTCTCTATCTGCTATCTGCCATGTGCTGTCTTTCTATATGCTAAGCGTAATCTCTGCTACGTCACTCCACGCGCAATCCACCAACGGGCTTGTCACAGTGAGACAGGACACCTTCCTTGCAGGAGGTGGACGCGTGGGGACTGGGCAACCGGTCGATGCCATGACCTTGCTTGGAGAATCCAGTGGTGGCAGGATGCAGGGCAGCACCGTTACCGTACGCATCGGTTCTGGAACAAAGATTCCACCCTTGCCTGCGGGCACAAGGATGATTCGCGTGGAAGGAACGATCGACGATTCCAATGCCGTGATTGCCGTGAACGGAATTCCCGCGAGCATTACAGCTACGACGTTTCATTCGGACAACGTGCCTATCGTCGAAGGCCCGAACACGATCACGGCAACAGCCATTGACCAGGTGGGCAATCAGGGAAGTATCAGTATCACCGTCTATCTGGACACGCATCCTCCGGCGCGTCCTACCATTGCCACGCTCCCTTTGTTTACGGACCAAGCCAGCTACACCCTCACAGGAACGAAGACTACCGGTACCTCCATCTGGATCAACGGTGTAGAAGTGGTTGCCCTCAACGATGAGACAACTTGGATTGCCACCGTTTCTCTTCAAGAGGGCGATAATACCTTTACAGTCATCGCCAAAGATGCCGCAGGCAATGCGAGCACACCGAACGTAGCCACCATCGTTCTTGACACATTACCTGCTGTGATCAGCAACCTGGTTTTCTCTGATCCCCAAGGACAGATCCTTCTATTGGATGCCAGCACGCAACTTCCCAAAACCAATTTCTCGACGGTTACTCTTCAGGGCCAAGTCGATGACAGCCTGACACAAGTAAGCGCCAATGGTGTGGTGGCTCAGCGGAGCGGTCTTAACTTTGTAGGCACAGTCTCGCTGGTTGTCGGAAACAATAGGATTGAGATCGTAGCCACAAGTCCCAGGGGATTCATCACGACAGAGACTCTCAACGTCATCCGCGGCACGATTCCAGCGATTACTCATCTCCAGCCTGCTGATGCCACTATCCTGTACGTAGATTCCTCCCCCACGCTCCAAGCAAGCGCTACGGATCAAGAAAATGATCCGATCCAATACCAAATTTTGTTAAACGGCCAGGTGATGAAAGACTGGAACATGCTTTCTTCGATTTCATGGATCCCTGGTTTAACAGACCGGGGAAGTCGATGGTTTGAGGTGCGCGTCCGAGATGGCTTTGGGGGGCAAGCGACTCAGCAATCCGAGGTGTATGTCGTAAGACCCGGCGTGGTGCCTCAGTGAGGACAGCACATAGCAAATAGAAAATGACACAGAGTCCCGCATCTTTTTTCTATCTGCTAAGTGCTATGTGCTATTTGCTAAATGACCGACAGCACATAGCAGATAGCAAATAGACTTGAGTAGATGTTGACGGCTCTCAAACAGCACATTCACAAGGAGGTTCGCCATGGATAGGTTCTCTTCAGGTATTGTCTATTTGCTATGTGCTATCTGCTATCTGCTACCCTCTGGGGTTTCCGCGGAAATTCCCCACCTGATCCGTTACCAAGGAACTGCGGAAGACTCAAGCGGCGTGGCGCTCGAAGGTCCCTACGATATGACCTTTACCCTTTACGATGCGCAGACAAACGGCACGGTGGTATGGACGGAGAAGCAGTTGCAGACTCCTTTCAGCCACGGAGAGTTCAGCGTGCTTTTGGGCCAAGTGACAGCGCTTGACAACGTGAATTGGAGCCAG
>JAHFGV010000036.1 GCA_023247255.1 Candidatus Omnitrophota bacterium
TCGATTCCCGCGTAGAGGTCCTCGGTATTTTCGCGAACGATGATCAGATCGACATTCTGGAAGCTCGAGCGCACGCCCGCATAGGTTCGACACGGACGCACACAAGCAAACAGGTCGAGTTGTTTGCGTAACGCGACGTTGACCGATCGAAACCCTCCTCCGATTGGCGTGGTGATGGGACCTTTGATCGCCACCCGGGTGTCCCGAATCGACGCCAGGGTTTCATCGGGAAGAGGGCTATTAAACCGTTTGATCGCATCGAAGCCAGCCAGCCGTTCCTCCCAGTGAAACGAAAGGCCGGTTGCATCCAGGCAGTGACGGGCAGCCCAAGCCACTTCAGGACCGATCCCATCTCCGGCAATGAACGTTACGCGATAGACCATCCGTTTTGACGCTCCCCGTCACGCACCGTTTCAAAAACACCACGGGCTATGTATGATGGATGTGACAGTATTTTCGATTTTGGATTTTGGATTGTCGACTTCCAATTGAGCGTTGAAGATATTTCTTAATCGACAATCCAAAATCGACAATCGACAATTCGTTATAGAACCAAGTGGCTCAAATCAGTGGTGTGCCACCCATTGGGAGAGTCGTCTCAGTCCTTCGTCGATCGTCTCAAGACTCACCGGAAAACTGAACCGGATATAATGGGGCGCGCCAAAACCTTCCCCAGGGATAGTCGCCACCAGAGCATCTTCCAGCCACTGGGCAGCAATAGCGGCCGCAGGCTGTTTTAAACCGCTCACATCACACCAGACATAGAACGCCCCATCCGGAACTTGGGCCCAACAACCCGCCAATGCATTCAGCCCTTTGACCAATCGGTCGCGACGCTGCTGATACATCTCTACCATTTGCGCGATTGAAGCCTGATCGCCCTGAAGTGCCGCCAGCGCCGCGTATTGACTGATCGAACTCGGGTTCGATGTGGAATGACTCTGGATCGCCTCCATAGCCTCGATCCACGTCTGAGGCCCAGCGACATACCCGATGCGCCAACCGGTCATCCGATACGTCTTTGAGACTCCTGAAACAATCAACGTCTGATCCACAAGCGCAGGCGAGCATTGCACGATCGAATGATGGCGTGCCGGAGGATACACCAGCCGGTCGTAAATCTCATCGCTGATAACAATCAGATTTCGTTCGTGGGCCAACTGAGCGATTGCAACCAATCGCTCCTCATCGAAGACGGCACCGGTTGGATTGTTGGGGCTATTGAGAACGATTGCCTTTGTCGCGGGAGAGCACGCGGCTTGGATCCGCGCAACATCCGCAAGAAACTGATCCCGCTTGGACGTCTCCACAATGACGGGAGTGGCCCCAGCCAGGCGTACTAAGGGTGGATAACTCACCCAATAAGGACTCAGGACTATGACTTCATCACCCGCTTGGCAAAGAGCCTGGAAGCTGTTGAACAAAGCTTGTTTCGCCCCGCAGCTCACCAACACTTGAGAGGCCGAGTAATGGGTTTGCCGTTGTTTGTTGAGATCGCCCGCAATCGCTGAGCGTAATTCGGGGATACCCGCTACCGGGGTATATCTCGTTCGATCCTGGGAAATGGCGGCTATCCCAGCCTGTTTGACAGGCTCGGGGGTGGGAAGATCTGGCTCTCCCGCCGTGAAGTCAATGACGGATTTCCCGGCCTTCGCCAGTGCCTTAGCTTTTGCCGCTAAGGCTAACGTCGGTGAGGCTTCAACGTATCGAAGGCGGTCGGTGAGTGCGTGCGAATTATTCGTGGTCTTCGTAGATGTCACAGAAAGCGGCTCGACGTTCGTCCCTGAAATCCTTAAAAGACTTCATGAACGTTTCTTTCTTTTCCAAAGATCACGCAACCCTTCGAAAAATCCCTTCGGTTTCTTGGCGGAGGTATCTTCCTTGCTTACTGGAGCCGTAGCGGGATCTAAAGCAGCGGATGGCTCGGCTGCGATTTTCTTGCTCGTCCGCGGTTGGAGAGATTCTGGAATACGGCTGAAAGCTACAATCGCCTCTTGGGCGCCATCGCCCCTGCGCCAGGACAAGCGAACGACCCGAGTGTAACCTCCAGGGGTATCCATAAATCGGGGGGCGATGTCGGAGAAGAGCCGTTTCACCAGCTTTTGATCCTGTAAGATGCGAAAGGCTAACCGGCGGGCATGAATGCTGCCCTCCTTGCCCCAGGTGACGAGACGATCCATACGCCGTTGGGCTTCCTTCGCCCGGGCATAGGTGGTACGGATTTGGCCGTGAAGGACCAAACCCTTGACCAGATTATCCAGCAAGGCTTGTCGATGAGCCGTTGGCAAAGAGAGCCGTTGGGAGCGTGTCGCGTGCCGCATCAAGACGACGGGGTTTCAGCTTCTGCCTTGCCTTGTGCCATGCCTAATTGCAGTCCCATACTTTTGAGCAGCTCGTCAATCTCCGCCAGCGATTTCTTGCCAAAGTTGCGATACTTCAAAAGTTCCTGAGACGTCTTCTCAACGAGTTCGCCGATAGTGAAAATCTTTGCCTCCCGCAGACAGTTGGCCGATCGAACGGACAATTCCAGCTCTGAAATAGGCGTCTGGAGCTTCTCCGCCAATTCCTGGCTGAGCGGGCTTGTCTGTTCCTCCTCGGGCTCTTCCGGAAGACTTCCATAATTGACGAAGAGATCCAAATGGCGCTGGAGGATGTTGGAGGCATAAAGCAACGCATCCTTCGGACTCATCGCCCCGTTGGTCCATATCTCAAGAATGAGCCGGTCGTAGTCCGTTACTTGACCGACACGCGTATCCTCGACGCTGAAATTCACCCGACGCACAGGAGAGAAAAGCGCATCCACCGGAATGATGCCGATGGGCTGTCCTTCCTTTTTATGTTTCTCAGCCACCACGTAACCGCGGCCGCGATTGACCTCCAGCTCCATGCGGAACGGACCCGGCTTGGTCAGGGTACACAACTGCAAATCCGGATTGACGATTTCGATCGTGTCATCCCCTTGCAGATCGCCCGCTGTAATCGGACCCTTTTTGTTTTTTTCAATCACCAGGGTCTTGGGCTGCCGCGAGTGGGAACGCAGAACCAGTTGTTTCACATTCAGGACAATTTGGGTGCCATCCTCTAGCACCCCGGGAACAGAGCTGAATTCGTGCAACGTCCCATCGAGTTTGATTGACGTCGCTGCCGCTCCCTCGATGGAAGAAATTAATACGCGTCTGAGGCTGTTACCAATCGTCATGCCATAGCCTCGTTCGAAAGGCTCGGCGATGAACTTGCCGTAGGTATCCGTCAGCGACACCTCATCACAAACCAGTTGCTTGGGGATCTCAAAATCACGCCAGACAGTTCCCATCCATTCCCTCCATCAATTGAATCGACTCACAAAGACTTACTTGGAGTACAGTTCCACAATCAACTGCTCTTGAACCGGAAGACCGATATCGTCTTTCTGAGGGGTACGCACGACCACCCCTTTGAGGCTTTCGGAATCTGTCTGGATCCATGCTGTCGGTTGACGGTCCTTGGTCCGTTCTTGATTATCCTTCATGCGAGTCGACTGGCCCGCTCGGCTGGAAGCCACCTGTATCACATCGCCGACCTTGACGGGATACGATGGAATATCCACCACACGGCCATTGACCATAATCGCTCGATGTCGAACCATTTGGCGCCCTTCGCGACGAGACGTCGCCCATCTCATCCGCAAAAGCACGTTGTCCAGCCGTCGTTCCAGACGCTGCAGGAGCATTTCACCGGTCAGACCCTTGGACTTTTGGGCGTGGAGAAAATAACCCTTAAACTGGCGCTCCAACACTCCATAGATCCGCTTAACCTTTTGTTTCTCTCGCAACTGGATCCCGTAGTCCGACAGCTTCACCCGGGCCTGTCCATGCTGCCCGGGGGGAAAGGCGCGCTTCTCCACCGGACATTTGGGGCTGTGGCATTTCGTGCCTTTCAAAAACAGCTTCATCCCTTCTCGGCGGCACAGCCGACAGGACGGACCTACGTATCGAGCCATCAGTTGATCCTCTCAAAACCGATGTATCCTGGATAATGGGAACGAAAGATTCTCATACCCGTCGTCTCTTCGGGGGGCGACACCCGTTATGCGCAATGGGGGTGACGTCTTTAATGGCGGTCACGGTTAACCCTGCTTGCTGCAACGATCGAATGGCCGATTCACGCCCCTGTCCTGGCCCTTTCACAAATACCTCCACCTCTTTGAGGCCGGCCTCAAGCGCCCGTTTGGCAGCATTCACTGCCGCTATCTGGGCAGCATAGGGTGTGGACTTCCGAGAACCTTTAAATCCACTTTCCCCAGCGGTTGACCAAGAAACCACATTGCCCTGGCGGTCGGTAATAGTCACGACCGTGTTGTTAAAAGTTGCCAAAATATGGGCAATCCCCTGAATCGTATGCAGTCGCTTCTTACCCCGTTTCTTGGCCACAGCCGTTGCAGGACTTGCGCTGCCCGTAGGCTTTGAGGTTTCCGTCGCAGGAGCTGCCGACTGCTGCGGGGAAGGCGCTGGCTGAGATTCCGAAGAGCCGGGTTCTTTCAACGGTGTATCGGGCATTGTTCTGGCTAGCCTCCTTCTTTTTTAGAAGTCAAAACCGAGTCCTCTTTCGAATCTCGGATCGTGGATTACGGATTAGAACGTCCGGCAGATCTTGAGTCACCCGCGGGGGACTTGAGACGTTTGCGCACCCCGACCCGAGGCCTTGGACCTTTACGCGATCGGGCATTGGTCCGGCTGCGCTGTCCCCGTACCGGCAGGCCCTTTTTATGGCGCAGTCCCCGGTAGGAGCCGATATCAATCAAACGCTTAATGTTGGCGCTGATCTCACGACGCAGCTCTCCTTCAACTTTGTAGTTTGACTGGATGGTTTGTGTCAAGCGAGCCACCTCTTCATCCGTCAAATCCTTCGCCCGTTTTTGGGAGTCGATCTGAGTGGTTCCTAAGACCTTTGCCGCTGTCGTGCGGCCGATTCCCAAAAGAGACGCCAGCGCAATCTCTACCGGCTTGTGATTCGGAATATCCACCCCTAGTATTCTCGGCATCCTTTCCTCTCTCAGCCCTGTCGTTGTTTGTGTTTCGGGTTGGAACAGATGACACGAACCACTCGGTGACGGCGAATCACCTTGCACTTACTACATACCCTTTTGACGGAGGCACGAACTTTCATAGTGTTAGGGTTCGTTAAGGAATGACTGCGCTATTTGGCCGTGGGGATTTTGACTCAGGGCAAGGCGCGAAGAGCGAGCATCCGCGATGAAGATGTAAGCGATGAGCAACGCAGCCATGAGTCAAAAGCCCCCGGTCAAATTGATGTAGTTATTTCTTAACGAACCCTTAGGTAGTACTGTTAGAGACGGAAGGTAATCCGTCCACGGGTTAAATCATAAGGAGACAGTTCCATCTTGACCCGATCTCCGGGTAGTATCCGAATAAAGTGTTTGCGCAACTTCCCCCCCAGATGGGCCAAGACCACATGACCTTGCTGAATCTCCACGCGAAAAAGGGTGTTGGGCAATGACTCAACCACAGTGCCTTCAACCTCAACCAGCTCTTCCTTTGGCATCCTTGGAACATTGCGGATTGTGAATTGTCGATTCGGATTAAAAAGCCACGATCCGAAATCCGGAATCCGAAATCCGCAATCTCATCGTTACTTGTCCTCACAAAGGGTGAGGATTTCCGGCCCTTGTTCGGTGATGGCGATCGTATGTTCAAAGTGCGCCGCTAAAGACCGATCTTTAGTCACCGCAGTCCATCCATCGGCCAAGACCTGCACACGATAATCCCCCAGGGTCACCATCGGTTCAATCGCCAGTACCATACCTACCTGTAATCGCGGCCCAAGATGAGGATCACCGAAATTAGGAACTGGAGGTTCTTCATGCAGGGCCCGTCCGATCCCATGCCCCACAAACTCTCGTACTACCCCAAATCCTTGCTGCTCCACGTGTCGCTGGATGGCGTGCGAAATATCAGAAATGCGATTACCCACAACGGCTTGGGCAATCCCTTGGGTAAGCGCCTGCTGGGTCGTCTGAATGAGCGCTTGCGCCTGTGAGGAGATTTCTCCAAGGGCCAGGGTCAACGCGGCATCTCCATAGAAACCTTCCACCACGGCTCCTGCATCGATGCTGACCACATCCCCTGATCGGATACGACGCTCACCGGGAATGCCATGCACCACTTCTTCATTGATCGAGACACAGATGGAAGCCGGATAGCCTCTGTATCCTAAAAAAGCCGGCTTCGCCCCTTGGCCGTGTATGTAAGCTATGGCCGCTTCATCCAAAGCCTTCGTCTTGATGCCCGGGCGAACCATCGCACTCACCTGCTTCAACAAACCAGCCACCACCCGAGCCGCTTGTCGCATCCGCTTGAGCTCTTGCTCATTTTTCAGTTCAATCATCTTTCGAACGCATGACGAGCCACCCCTGCCGCTGGATCTGTTTCAGCATGCGCCCAAAGACTGTTTCCACCGACCCTGATCCGTCAAGTTGAGAAAACAATCCCCGCTTTCGGTAGTAGCTCACCAAGGGACGGGAAGCTGCACCGTCAATGTTCAAACGCCTGCGAATCATGTCTGGCTGATCATCCTTGCGAATGACCAGTCGTGCCTGACACTGATCGCATCGGCCGGGCCGTCGAGGACGCATGGTTCGAATGTGAAAAATAGTCCCGCACTGGGGACAGACCCGCCTGCCGGAAAGCCGCCGAAGTAAAAGCGACACCGAACAGCCCAAGTAGATCGCTCCATCGATAGACACGCCTTGTCGTTTCAACGCCTGATCCAAACCCACTGCCTGGCCATGCGTGCGCGGAAACCCATCCAAAACAAATCCCCGTGTGCGTCGTTTCGCGTTTAAGCGCTGGGCCATTACTTGAATCACCAGCGCATCCGGCACCAAGCGTCCGGAGGCAACATAGCTTTGAACCCGGCGTCCCAAGAGACTGCCCCGTGCTATCTCCTGACGAAAGATTTCACCCGTCGACAGGTGGGCGATACCCAGTCGTTTTGCCAATAAAGATGCCAAAGAACCTTTGCCGGCCCCTGGGGGCCCCAACAAGACTATACGCACAACTTCTCTCGCATTTACTAATCGGAGCAGATTAAGGGTTGACGCATATGCTCGCGTTTCTGACGAGGGGAGCTGGCGAACGTCATCCTATTTCCTGCTCCCCGTAATAACGGAGTTACCGAGGTTTTGCAAAATGCCTCGAGGTTAGTGGCAGTGCCCACGTCTGTTTCATGTTCCAAGAGAAACCATGAGGGTTGTGTCATGTTTCATGAGTCATGTGTTATGGAACGACAGCCGATATGGGAAGTCTTTCATGACACATAACACATGACTCATGAAACAGACGTGAGTACTGGATCTTAAAAACATGCCACAATACTCGGTCAACGCGTTGGCTATTTTTGCAAAAGCCCAGTGAGTTACCGTCGAGCCTTCAAATGGCCGGATTTAAAGAATCCCTCATAGTGCCGCATGAGCAGATGGGATTCGATTTGTTTCATTGTATCGAGCGTCACTCCGACAACGATAAGTAAACTGGTGCCACCGAACAAACCAGCCACTCGTGCTGGAATCTTTAACCAGGCCATGATCACATCCGGAATGATGGCGATGGCCACCAAATAGACCGCCGCTACAAAGGTGATCCGTGTCAGCACTGCGTTGAGGTAGTCGATCGTCGCTGCTCCGGGCCGAATCCCGGGAATGAAAGCGCCTACTTTCTTCATTTGATCCGCGGCATCCAGAAACTGATTGGCCATGATGGCGGTGCTGAAATAAGTAAAGAAAACGATGAGAAAGGCGTAGAGGAGATTGAAAATCAGTGAGGTTCTCTGGAACCAGTCCAATAAACCTCGCCATTGAGGGACAAACCCTGCCACTTGGATGGGAAAGTAAAGAAGCGACACGGCAAAGATGATCGGCAGCACCCCACCTACGTTGACCTTCAAGGGAAGATAGGTGCTTTGCCCCCCGTAAACCTTTCGCCCCACCACTCTGCGAGCATATTGTACTGGAATCCGGCGCTGGCCCTGTTCGACTACAATCACGATCATCACGATCGCCACTAGAAACGCACCCATGAAGATCACTAAAAGAGGAGCCATCGGGGATTGAGTCAACCCACTGGGTCCAAACTGAACCGCGATGTCCTTGATAGCCAACGGAATACGCCCGACAATCGACGTGGTGATCAGCAAACTCATGCCGTTGCCAATTCCCCGTTCGGTAATCTGCTCGGCCAGCCACATGATCAGGGCCATCCCCGAAGTCATCGTCAAAACGGTTAAAAGACGAAACCCCAACCCCGGGAAAAGAACAATCTGCGCATGGAACTGGGCAGGGATCGCTTTCTCCAACACCATGGCGTACATGAACGAGTTGACCACGGCCAGCAGAATCGTCGCATAGCGGGAGTATTGATGAAGTTTCCGATACCCCACGAGACCTTCCTTGCGCAGTTTCTCCAGAGAAGGGATGGCATTGGCCAGAAGGGTCTCGACGATAATCGTCGCACTGATATACGGCATGATCCCTAGCGCGAAGATCGTCGCCTGCGAGAGTGCCCCACCGGTAAACATATCCAGCATACTCAGCAGTCCACCGCCGGCGGTCTGGGCCAACTCGTTGAAGATCCGTCCCAGCTCCGCTCCATTGATCCCGGGAACCGGAATAAAAATACCCAGCTCGTAGATCGCGATCATCGCGAGGGTGAAAAGGAGTTTCCGACGTAACTCCGGAATCCCCCACGCATTGACCAAGGCTCTTAGTAGCTTGAACATGAAAAGCCATCCCTACAGAATTCCATTCGTTATGATTGCGCGTTTGATCCTGCGGCCAGCACTAGCCTAGAAATTCAATCTGCCCACCTGCCTGCGTCATTTTCGCTTGGGCTGAGGAGCTCGCTTCATGCACCACGACAATGACCTTTTTATCAAGCTTGCCATCGCCCAATAGCTTGATTCGATGATGGGCTTTTTGAATGAGTCCCATAGCCTGAAGAACTTCCGGCGTCAGCCGCTGTCCCTCTTGAGCGCGATTCAGATCCTTGATATTGACGATCTCGCGCGGTATTTCATGCCCTGTTGCCTTCTGCCGAAACCCACGCTTAGGAATACGCCGTATCAAAGGGGTGCGTCCTCCCTCAAAACCCGGACGTTTCCCCGAACCGCTACGGGCGCGTTGACCTTTCTGGCCACGCGTTGAGGTCTTGCCATGCCCTGAACCTATGCCACGTCCCACGCGTTTGCGACGATGCCGAGCTTTTGGTACTGCGGGAAGTGTCGAAACATTCATGGGTTGAAGTCCGCAATTTCAACAACCATCCGGCGGCGCTGCTGAATCGCCTCAGATGTCTGAAGGCAAAGAAGCCCGTTCAACGTCGCTTTGACAAGGTTTAACGCATTGCTTGAACCCAGACTCTTAGACAGGATATCTCGAATACCACACGCCTCGCATACCGCACGCACAGGCCCGCCGGCGATGATACCCGTTCCCGGACTTGCCGGCTTCAAGAGCACCTTTGAAGCATCGAACCTGCCAGTGACCTCGTGGGGAATGGTCGTTCCCTTGAGGGAAATGCTCACCATGCTGCGCTGGGCCTGCGTGAAACCTTTACGAATCGCATCAGCAGCCTCATTGGCCTTGCCGAGCGCCATTCCCACACGCCCCTTGCCGTCACCGACCACTGCCAAGGCATCGAAGGACAACCGCTTGCCTCCCTTGTGCACTTTAGCCACACGGTTGATGCTGATCAACTTTTCCAAGAACTGGTTCGCTTCTTGTTCCGCTCGTGCCCGCGGCCGCTGAGATTCACCCCGTGTCATGTTTGCAATCTCACTCCTACCCTTTAGCTATTTCAACACCGACTTGCCTCGCGGATTATGGATTGCGCCCACCAGACTGATTATCTGACGTAACGATCCGCAATCCAAAAATCCGAAATCCGCAATACCTTGACTTTTAACAGGTTGCTGAAAAACCCAGGGGATACCTAGGCTGCTCAAAAAGGTGCAAATACCAGGCGCAGCTCGATTCGGCTGAGGAGGCGCGTACTAGAAAGTACGCTGACGAAGCTGCGAGGCAGGCAACGTAGAGATGCGCCTTTTTCAGCAGCCTGTTAAAAGCGTTCTTACACTTTAAGCCCTCCCGAACGTATAGCGTCAGCGAATGCTTTGACCCGCCCATGATAGACATACCCGCCACGGTCAAAGACCACATTCAAGATGCCAGCCTTGAGGGCATCCTGGGCGATTAATTTTCCCAGCGACTCGGCTGCTGCCACGTTGCCTCGGCTGTGAAGGGATTGCAGACGTTCATCTTGCGTGGAGCAACCAAGCAGCGTCCGTCCGGCCCAATCGTCTACCAATTGCGCATACAGATGCTTGTGGCTGCGAGACACACACAAACGCGGTTTCTGGGCGCTGCCGATCACCTTCTTTCGCAAACGGCGATGGCGAACCTGTCGCCTTCTGTCACGATCCGAATGGTGTAATCTCATCCACCCGCCTTTGCCCCAGATCCAGTGGCTGCCTTTCCCGCTTTCTTGCGCACCTGCTCTCCCAAATAGCGGATGCCCTTTCCCTTATAGGGCTCCGGGGGCGCCACACGACGGATATTCGCTGCAAATTGTCCTACCAATTGCTTGTCGATCCCTTTAACGACGACCATCACAGGTTTTGGAACCTCTACGGTGATTCCAACAGGGATCGGCATTATAACGGGATGGGAAAATCCTACGCTTAATGAAAGCTGTTTTCCCTGGAGTTGGGCACGGTATCCCACGCCAACAATTTCAAGCTCCTTGGAAAACCCGGTCACAACCCCTTGAACCATATTGGCGATCCACGCCCGGTAAAGCCCATGCAGAGCCTTCACGGGCTTTTCCTCACTGGATCGCGAGACCGCAATGGTTTGAGAATCTGCCTTTACAGCCAGTGTGGCTGGCACAGCGATGGATAACTTGCCTTTGGGGCCCTCGACTAACAGGCCCCCCTGGCCATCCAGCCGCGTCTTCACACCATTTGGAATCGCAATCGGCGCTCGTCCAATTCTCGACATGAGTTTTGCACCAGTGGCTCGTGGCTCTAGATTCTAACAGGATGCTGAAAAACCCCTTCCGACTCTAGCTTGAGAGAATTTTCGATTGTAGATTTTCGATTTGTGTTTCCAATCGACAATTCGTTGGGCCTTAAGCCAAAAACCTTGAGCCTACAGCAGCACGGGTGTTCCTAGATGCCGGGCTACCAAACATAACAGAGAACTTCCCCGCCCACGTGCTGACGATAGGCGTCGCGCTCTGTTATGACTCCGCCGGATGTGGAGACAATGGCCATTCCCAAACCTCCAAGCACACGAGGTAAATCCTCCGATTTCCGATAGACGCGCTGACCCGGCTTTGAAATGCGTACCAACTGCGTCAAGGCCGGGCGATCTTGTGCGTATTTAAGATAAACCTTCAAAGCGCGAGTGGGTGGGGTGCTTCCCATTCGCTTGTAATTCCTAATGAAGCCTTCCTGTTTCATCACATCCAAAACCCGTTCTGTCAACCTAGAGGCACGAACATCCACGGTCGCATGTTTCGCACGCGAGGCGTTTCGCAGTTTTGTCAAGACATCGGCTATAGGATCTGTGCTTGGCATTATTTTCCCTCTTCGGACTTAGCCCATTTTCGAATGTCGATTTTTGATTTTGCATCCAATCGACAATCAAAAATCGGCAATCGACAATCCTATGGTTACCAACTGGCTTTGGTCAATCCAGGAATTTCCGCACGCCATGCCATCTCGCGGAAACAAATCCGGCACAGGCCGAATCGTCGGTAGAAACTTCGTCTTCTCCCACACCGCTGACAGCGGTTCACCTGGCGCACTTTGAATTTCGGCGCCTGTTTTATTCGTTCCAGCCATGAGGTCCGCGCCATGTGTCTAATTCTACTCCTGAATTGTTTGCTGCAAACTCACTGCTTCGGAACCGGCTTGGCCCTGGAGGTTTTTAGCGAATGGCAGGCCGAACGCTCTCAGCAAGCTGAAAGCTTCCTCTTGAGTCTTGGCCGACGTCACAAGGGTGATGTCCATTCCAAAAGGATTGGGCAACCGATCCAGATTGACCTCTGGAAAGATAATCAGCTCGTTCACCCCAAAACTATAGTTGCCTCCTTGATCGAAACCGCCAGGATTCAAACCCCGGAAGTCACGAATCCGTGGTAAGGCAACATTCACTAAACGATCGAGGAATTCGTACATTCGATCCCTCCGCAGCGTCACCTTGCAACCCACCGGATCGTTGGCGCGAATCTTGAAGTTCGAGATGGCCACCTTGGCGCGCGTAACTACCGCTCGCTGTCCGCTGATCAACCCGACCGTTTCCTGAAGCGCCTCGAGCATTTTGGCATCGTGCGCCAGGTCCCCACATCCCACGTTCAGCACAATCTTTTCCAGACGCGCGATAGCCAAAAGATTTCCGTTTCCAAATTGTTTGGCCAGTGCCGGAGCAATATCCTTGCGGTAGCGTTCAAGCAACCGAGGCAACCGACGCGTCTTGTGTTGAGCAATTGGATCGACCATTTAAAGTCTTTCTTCACACCGAGCACACACGCGGTACTTGTCACTGGTTTGGGTCACCTGCCAACCCATCCGCACGGGTTTACGACATCGCGGACAGGCCAGCGTCAACCGAGACAGTGGCAAAGGACCTTCCCGAGGAACGATCCCTCCCGTTTGGCTTTGCTGACTCGGACGTTCGAAATGCTTGAGAACGTTGAGATGTTCCACCAATGCCAACTGACGATCGGGAAACACCCGAAGAACCTTGCCGGTTTTACCCTTCTCCTTGCCGCTTAAGACGGTAACAATATCGCCCTTCTTAATCCTAGCCATGTCACAGAGGATGGTTAGACCACTTCCGGTGCCAGTGAAATGATTTTCATAAATCGTTTCTCGCGCAACTCGCGGGCCACAGGTCCAAATACACGAGTGCCTTTGGGATTACGCTGAGGGTCAATTAAAACCACTGCGTTTGTATCAAACCTAAGCGTGCTTCCATCCAAACGGTGGATCGGGGCACAGGTTCTTACCACGACGCAGCGCACGACCTCCCCTTTTTTTGAAAGGGCATCCGGATCAGCCTCCCGCACATGAGCGGTCAGCACATCACCGATGTCCGCCGTTTTCTTGTTTCCTCGGCCGATCACCCCAATCGCCCACACTTTCTTAACCCCTGAATTATCGGCTACCTGTAGGTGCGTTCGCAGATGGATCATGGATGATACCCGTGACCGTATTATCCCTGCTCGGAATCCTGCGTCGGATTTGAAGATGCAGCACCGACAGACGAGGAATCCGACAAACTCGTCGATTGCTCGGAAGCTTTCGGCTGCAAGAAGTCGGCCTCCTCGACTAACTCTTGCATAGCGGCAGTGGTGTGTCTGAGGATTTCCACAAGCCGCCAGCGTTTGTCTTTGGAAATGGGGCGTGTTTCCATAATCTTCACCCAATCCCCGATGACTGCTTGATTGTTCTCATCGTGAACCTTGAAAGACGTAGCCTGCTTCAGAACACGCCCGTAGCGGCCATGACGTGACAGCCGGCTGACCTGCACGACAATCGTCTTCTGCATCTTGTTGCTCACCACCACTCCGATGCGGACTTTACGTTGCCCGCGACTGGTGACCGGTGGCTTTTCTACTGACATCTTGTTCCTCCGCGCTTTCAGTCTTGTTTTCAGATGCTAGCGCTGGCAAGCACTGGCCGGGTGAGTCGAGGCTTCTTAAGAAGGAACCGTCCCAGCGGCACTCGGTGTGCTTTTGCGCATGCGCAACACGGTCTCTACACGAGCAATCTGACGCTTCAGGGCTTTAAATTCATGCAGTTGTTGAAACGCACCGGCCTTGGCCTTGAGTCGTCGATCCCAAAGCTGACGGCGCAGGTTCTGAAGCTGTCCATTCAGTTCTTCCTCTGATAAGCCGCGCAATTGCTCAGGACGAACACGCCACTCAGCCATTCAACCACCTTTTAAAAATCGAGCATTGCCGATTTTGAATTTTCGATTGTCGATTGATGCCTCGATAAATCAACAATCGAAATTAGTGGGCCGTCGCCTCTTCTTTACGCGTTACCATCCGAGTGCGCAAAGGCAATTTACAGGCGACCACACGAAAGGTTTCTTGCGCCAACAATTCGGGAACACCGTCAATCTCAAAAAGGATCCGCCCACGCTTGACGACGGCAACCCAATGATCCACGAGTCCTTTTCCTGATCCCATCGGTTTTTCCTGACCATGCACCGTGACTGGCTTATCGGGGAATACGCGCAGCCAAACCTTGCCTCCCCGCGCTAGGGAACGGCTGATGGCCACACGGCAGGCCTCGATCTGTGCGGCGGTAAGCCATCCATTCTCCACCGCCTTCAAGCCAAAACCACCGAAAGCCAACCGAACACCACCCTTGGCCTGCCCTCGACATTTGCCGCGGAAGGCCTTACGGTATTTGATGCGTTTGGGCAAAAGCAACGACATAGTCCTTCCTCACGCCGATCCGGCGACTATCGGCCTAGAAGGCTCTCGATCCGCAGCGGCCTTGGAGGAGGATACAGCCAATTCCCGAGTTCGTTCCATGGACACCCAGTCCTCCGGGCGACACACCCACACCTTTGTACCGATGCAGCCAGCGGTAGTATGGGCCGTCGCCATTCCAAAATCCACACGGGCTCGCAAGGTACTTAAAGGAACGGTCCCTGCCCGGTAGACTTCGCGGCGCGTCATCTCGGCACCCGCCAGTCGTCCATCACAGACGACACGAATACCTTTGGCCCCCGATTCCATGGCCTGCTGCAGCACGCGTTTCATCGCTCGTCTGAAGGCAATGCGCTTTTCTAGCTGGAAAGCCAGGGATGCCGCAATGAGCTGGGCATCGATCGCTGGGTTGGTGATCTCCACATAGTCAATCTTCAATTGTTGTTGCAGGCCGACGATCTTCTGAATCGTTTCTTGAAGTCGCTGGATGTTTTCCCCGCGACGGCCGATTAGCATTCCGGGACGGGCAGTATGGATGACCACGCGGATTTTCTCCGCCGAGCGCTCGATATCCACCCGAGCCACCGCCGCAGAACTCAGTTCCTTGGCCAGATACTCTCGAATCTTGCGATCTTCGTGGAGCGCTTGGAGATACTGTTTCTTCGTCGGGACAAACCACCGCGAGCGCCAGTCACGCGAGATCTCCAAACGCAGACACACTGGATTGACTTTATGTCCCATTTTTCCTCTCAGTATTGCGAATTGGGGATCGGGGATTGCGGATCGATAAGACGATAATCCGAAATCCGAAATCCGAAATCCACAATGCGTGCTTCGTTAACATCATGAGGAGCCGGAATCGATTTCTACTATCAGATGGGTTGTCCGTTTCACAAAGGGTACGGCCCGCCCAAAAGCCGCTGCGCGATACCGTTTCCAAGACGGGCCTTCATTCGCAACAGCCTTGCTGATGAAGACATCTTCTTCTCGCAACGTCGGGTTTTTCAGTCGTGCGTTGGCAAACGCGCAAGCAACCGCTTTGGCCACAGGCATTGCGGCTCGCCGATTCATGACGGACAAAAATCTCAGGGCCTCGGCGACCGTATGCCGGCGGATAGGCTTAAGCACATAGCCTACCTTCCGGGGTGTCATACGTAAAAAACGAACCTTCGCACACGCCAGCATCGATTGTGTCAATCACTTACCCAGCCCGGTGGATGACTTTTCTGCCTTCTTGACCCCGCCGTGCTTCTTGAAAATCCGCGTTGGTGCAAACTCCCCAAGCTTGTGACCGACCATGTTCTCGGTGATATAAGCAGGGATAAATCCTTTTCCGTTATGAATCAGAAAGTTGAGCCCCACAAAATCCGGCGTGACAGTGGATCGCCGAGACCAGGTCTTGACCGGTTTGCGATCATTGGTCTGACGCGCCTGATCGACTTTACGCTGGAGCGGCTCGTCAACAAACGCCCCTTTTTTCGCAGATCGTCCCATGAGATCACCCCGCCAATTATTGCCTGCGTTTGACAATCAAACGCCGGGAATATTTCTTTCGATTGCGCGTCTTACGCCCTTTGGTATGCCAGCCCCATGGAGAGACTGGATGAGGATTGCCCTGTCCGGATTTACCCTCACCCCCCCCATGGGGATGGTTGACCGGGTTCATGGCAACGCCGCGGACATGCGGTTTGCGGCCTAGCCAGCGAGACCGTCCGGCCTTGCCGGTTACCAGCGACTTGTGCTCCCCATGACCGACCTGGCCAATCGTGACCCAGCAGTCCAAGGAAAAAAGACGCACCTCACCGGAAGGAAGCCGGATATGAGCAAGATCCCCTTCCTTAGCCTGAATGTAAGCGCCCAAGCCCGCGGAGCGCACCATCTGCGCTCCACGATTCGGATGAACCTCAAGATTGTGAACCACCTGTCCTGGAGGAACACGACGTAGAGGCATGGCGTTTCCAACCTTCAACTCCACATCATTTCCAGCCATCAGTTCCTCTCCAACCTTGAGGCCTTCTGGCCAAAGGATGTACCGCTTCTCGCCATCGGCATACTGCAGCAGAGAAATCCGGGAACTGCGATTCGGATCATACTCAACGGAAAGAACCGTCGCCTTCACATTTGCCTTGTCGCGCCGGTAGAAATCAATCCGGCGGTACATCTGCTTATGGCCGCCACCCATGAAACGGCTGGTGATATGGCCATGGGCGTTGCGCCCACCGGTCTTCTTCATCGGAACCAACAGGCTCTTCTGGGGCTTGGATGTGGTCAGCTCCGAAAAATCGGATGTGACTTCAAACCGCCGAGTGGGTGTGGTTGGTTTGTGCGTCTTTATTCCCATCTTCTAAGATCCAGTACTTACGTCTGTGTCATATTTCATGGTTTATGTGTCATGAAAAAGCAGAAAATAAACAGGCATCTCAAGCATAGCCAAAGGGGCTCTTTTGCTTTCCATGACTCATGACACATAACACATGAAACAGTCTCTCATGACACATGAAACATGACACAGTCCTCATTGCTTCTCTTGGAACAGGACACAACACTCGGTCGACGCGTTGGCTATTTTTGCAAAAGCCCAGTCCTAATATTCAGTGCTTACTATGTCTTAACCTCAATCTTCTGACCCGCAGCGAGGGTGACAAAGGCCTTTTTCCAATCTGGCCGACGACCCCACCGGTAGCGTAGAAGCCGCCACTTTCCGTGACCGCGTTGGGTATTGACCTGAACGACTTTGACAGCGAAAAGCTGCTCGATCGCGTGGCGAATCTCTATCTTGTTGGCGTCCAGAGCCACCTCAACGAGATATTGATCGTGCTTCGCCAGGCGTGTGCTCTTCTCGGTCTGTCGGATGCCTTTGACAATCTCGGTAGCCGTGCGCATATTTTAGTTTTCTTGAATCGCCGAGGATCCGGCATGCGCCAAGCGCGTTTGAATACGCTCAAACGCCGCTTGTGTCACCAGAACCTTATGAACGTTGAGCACTTCCCAGGCATTGAGACTCTCCGGAGAGCGCAGGTCAAACCACGCCAGGTTGCGCAACGATTTCAACAAGGACGGGGAGGAATCGTCTAAAACCAACAGGGCTTTGCGCGAGACGGCAAACGCCTTGGCCAGTCCTGAAAAAGGCTTGGTCTTTGGAAGCTCGGCATGCAAGTGATCCACAACGATCAGTTCCTCGTCTTGAAGTTTGCCTTTGAGGCTTTCCAAAAGCGCCTTGACTCGAATCGCCTGAGGAAGCTGATAGTAAGTCCGACGGGGGTGAGGCCCGAAAATAATACCGCCACCCCGCCACAGCGGCGAGCGGATAGAACCGGCACGCGCGCGCCCCGTATGCTTTTGCTTCCACGGCTTTTTTCCACCGCCGGATACCTCTGCGCGAGTCTTGGTAGAAGCGGTCCAGCGACGGAGATTGTTGCGGTACATCGCCACTGCCTGAGAAAGAATGGCGCGGTTGACCGGCCCATCCCAGAGAGAATCCAAAATCAATCGCCCTACCGTTTGTCCTTGAAGATTGCGCACGGGAATTTCCATGGAATACGATGAGCCTATTTTTTCTTCGCTGCCTTGGCCGTCTTAGCCGTTTCTTCCTCTTCCACGATCACCTGGAAGGCCGCAGGCGCCTTGACGAGTCCAGGTTGTTTGACAGATCTGTGCACAAGGACAAGCCCATAGTCGTTGCCCGGCACCCCACCTTCAAGCAGAAGCAGATGATGCTCCAGGTCCCGTCGCATGATTCTGAGGTTTTGAATCGTTACCCGCCTGGCTCCCATATGACCGGGTAAATGATGGCCCCGAAACACCCGACCCGGTGTGGTTCCTGAACTGATCGCTCCCGGTGCCCGATGGGACATCGAACCGTGAGTTTCCGGCCCCCCACTCCAATTCCAACGTTTCATGCCGCCCTGGAATCCCTTGCCAATGGAAATCCCCGTGATGTCCACGAGCTCATAGTCTTTGAACATGTCGATCGTCAGTTGTTGGCCCACCGTCCACTGACCTTCACTGGGGGAATCTTCAGGAGAATCCTCGCTGGCAGCAGCATCCTGAGACGGCTTTCCAGAGCCCCCAGAACCCAAAGAACCTTCAGACTTGCTGGATACGCAAGCCGCACTCACCGGCAAACGCAATTCACGAACATATCGAAAGCCACCGACGCCGGCTTTTTTGAACTGTCCCGCACGCGGCTTGTTGAGCTGGCCTTCAGCCACAGGCTGAAAACCGATCTGAAGCGCGTTATAACCATCTTGTGCCTGCGTCTTGACACCAACCACGGTACACGGGCCGACCTGAAGGGCCGTCACCGCCTTGCGGCGTCCATAGGCATCGTATATTTGGGTCATTCCTAATTTTCTACCGAGCAATCCAATGGCCATATTATTTCACTTCGACATAGACCCCGGATGGTAAATTGAGCTTGCGCAGGGCATCGATGGTCTTGGAGGTAGGCTCCAGAATATCCACCAGCCGCTTGTGAGTCACGATTTGAAACTGCTCCCGCGATTTTTTGTCAATGAAAGGAGAGCGCAGGGTCGTGAAGAGTTCGCGTTTTGTCGGCAGCGGAATCGGCCCCACTACTTTCGCCCCTGTTCGCTGCACGGTCTGAACAATCTCTGCGGCGGACATATCCAGCAGCCGGTGATCATAGGCCTTCAACTTAATGCGAATACGCGGTTGCTCTGCCATCACGAATCCTTGCTCCCAACAAGTTTGACAGCAATACTGGCCGGCACCTGTTCATACTTGGCGGGTTCCATCGTATACGCCGCCCTTCCCTGGGAAAGGGAGCGAATAGCCGAAGCATAACCGAACATCTCACCCAGGGGTACGAAGGCCCGGATGACTCGGCTGGAGGCCCGATGGTCTACCGCCTCAATCTTGCCGCGCCGTGACTGTAAATCTCCCATGATCGAGCCCAAAAAATCCTCCGGGGTAACCACCTCCACCAACATAATCGGTTCCAACATGATGGGCCTTCCCTTCATCACACCCTGTTTAAATCCTTCAATGGCCGCTATCTTGAATGCGATTTCCGAGGAATCCACCTCGTGGAAGGAACCATCGTAAAGAGTCACGGTAATATCCGTCACCGGATAGCCAGCCATAGGGCCAGTCTTGGCAGCCTCGATGACCCCATCCTCGACTGCAGGAATGTATTCTCGAGGAATCTTGCCCCCCACAACCTTGTTCAGAAAGGTGACCCCACTCTTGGTGGGCGATGGTTCCATCGACATGACGACATGACCGTATTGGCCGCGTCCTCCGCTCTGTTTGATGTACTTGCCCTCTACTTTCTCAACCAGCTGGGTCATGGTTTCCTTGTAAGCGACCTGGGGCTTTCCTGTCAGGGGTTCGACATTGAACTCGCGGCGCATACGGTCGACCAAGATATCCAGGTGCAACTCACCCATGCCTTCCATGAGGGTCTGGCTGGTTTCCTGATTATAGAAGACTCGAAAGGTGGGATCTTCATCCTGAAGACGGGCCAGCGCGTTGCCGAGCTTATCCTGATCCGCCTTGCTCTTGGGCTCAATGGACATGGCGATGACCGGCTCGGGAAATTGAATGCGCTCAAACACAACAGGCACGTCTTGCTGACAGAGAGTATCACCCGTCGTCGTCACCTTAAGCCCGACCGTTGCGGCGATGTCACCGGCTTTTACTTCATCGACTAATTCCTGTTTATTCGCGTGCATCCGCATGAGCTTGGCGATGCGTTCCTTCTTGCGCTTGGTGGTATTGAACACCGTTTCACCTGCCCTGAGGGTTCCGGAATAGACGCGGACGAAAAAGAGTTTTCCCACATAAGGATCCGTCGCAATCTTAAAGGCCAGTCCGGCAAAAGAACTCTGCTCATCGGGATTGAAGAACACCGGTTCATCGCTCACTACGTTATGGGCGGAGGGAATGGGAACGTCCAAGGGAGAAGGCAGGTAATCGCAGACGGCATCCAGCAGGGGCTGTACCCCGATATTGCGGAATGAAGCGCCACAGAGAACCGGAACCAATCCGTGCTTCATCGTTGCCAGGCGAATCCCTCGAGCTAATTCTTCATCAGTCGGCTCTTGGTTATGAATGTATTTTTCCATAAGGCTATCGTCACACTCAGAGCAGCCTTCAAACAATTCATGCCGTGCGCCTTCGGCCGCTTTACGCAAATCGTCAGGGATATCCAAGACTTCCGGCTGTTTGGTTGGATTAGCAGCTTCAAATTGGATGGCTTTCATCGCAACCAGATCGATCACTCCGCTAAATTGATCCTCTCGCCCCCAGGGAATCTGAATGGGATAGGCCTTGGCCCCTAGACGCTCACGAATCTCTTTGAGGACGCTGAAGAAATCAGAACCCACACGATCCAGCTTGTTGATAAACGCCATGCGTGGCACCCCATACTTGTCTGCTTGGCGCCAGACCGTTTCGGATTGCGGCTCGACCCCTCCGACGCCACAGAAAACCACCACCGCCCCATCGAGAACCTTGAGGCTGCGCTCCACCTCAGCGGTAAAATCGACGTGCCCGGGGGTGTCAATCAGGTTGAAGCGATGGTTACGCCAAAAGCATGTGGTGGCAGCCGCGGTGATGGTGATTCCCCGTTCCCGTTCCTGCACCATCCAATCCAGGGCCGTTGTCCCTTCATCGATGTTGCCGATCTTGTGGATGCGTCCGGTGTAAAAAAGGATGCGCTCGGAGGTTGTCGTCTTGCCTGCGTCGATGTGGGCGACAATCCCAAAGTTTCGGGTCAGGCGCAACCGTTCGAGTTGCGTATCACTCATGGGTTTTGTCTCTGTCGTCATCTTTATCACACAATCGAATTTTTAGGACGTTAAATCCACAATCCACAATGCAAGTGGGTTCTAAAATACGCTTCCCTCACCACCGATAATGGGCAAACGCTCGATTGGCCTCGGCCATCTTGTGCGTCTCTTCCCGCTTTCGAACGGCTGAACCTTCCCCCTTGTAGGCACTGAGCAGCTCATCCGCCAATCGCTTGGCCATCGGCATCCCGCGTCGCGCACGCGCCGCATTCTTCAGCCAGCGTAGGGCAAGCGAGAAACTCCGGTCATGACGCACCTCAAGGGGAATCTGGTAGGTCGCCCCACCCACGCGTCTTGCCTTCAGCTCCACATGCGGGCGGATGTTTTCGACAGCCTTATGAAACACGTTGAGCACGTCGTTTGTCCCTGCGTTTTGCTTGACCAGATCAAAAGCATCATAAACGATCTGCTCGCTGGTAGACTTCTTGCCATCGCGCATCAAGATGTTGATCAGCTTGTGCACCAGCCGATTGCTGTATCGCGGATCGACGAATACTTTTCGCCTAATCACCCGTCGTCGTCGACTCATCCCCACACCCGCAACTGACTACTTCCCCTCAAGTTCCCCCAATTGCATTGCGGATGGTGGATTGCGAATTGCGGATTGAAAGCTTTTTCAACCCGAAATCCAAAATCCGAAATCCGAAATATCCTGGGTTTTGAAATCGGCTCTGGCATCGATTACTCCATAATTACTTGCCAGCCGGCGCTTTGGCACCTGCCACCTGCGGCATCTTCGCCCCGTACTTGGAACGTGACTTGCGCCTCTGGTTCACCCCAGAAGCATCCAATGTCCCGCGCACAATGTGGTAACGTACCCCCGGCAGGTCTTTCACACGCCCACCACGCACCAGCACGATTGAGTGTTCCTGCAAATTGTGGCCCTCCCCAGGAATGTACGCGGTCACCTCAAGGCTGGTTGTCAATCGCACACGGGCGATCTTGCGCAGGGCGGAGTTGGGCTTTTTGGGAGTCATCGTCCTGACTTGCACACAGACCCCCCGCCGCTGCGGGGAAGCTTTCAGTGCTGGAGATTTTGTCTTCTTTCGAAGGCTGTGACGACCCAGACGAATCAACTGGCTAACCGTCGGCATTATTGGGTTCCATCGCCGGTGTTCGCCTCAGCCTCGGGGGCTCCATCTCCATCGGTCTTGGCCGTTGGCACTGCCTCCGGTGGAAGCTGATCCATTTTCCCATGTCGATTGGCGTGAAAACCGGTACCGGCAGGAACCAGATGCCCCATGATCACGTTTTCCTTTAATCCCACAAGGGTATCGCGCTTGCCGCTGGCGGCAGCGTCGGTAAGTACCCGCGTCGTCTCTTGGAAACTGGCCGCAGCGATGAAACTCTCCGTGGAAAGGCTCGCACGGGTAATCCCCAGAAGAACAGGCGTGCCTTGAGCGGGTCGTTTGCCCTTGGTTTTGATCCGTTCATTCTCTTTAACGAATTTACTTTTATCCACCTGCATACCGACCAGAAACTCCGTATCACCCGATTCATCGATCCGAACCTTGCCGAGCATCTGGCGAACGATCACCTCGATGTGTTTGTCGTTGATCTTGACACCTTGTGAGCGATAGACCTCTTGAATCTCGTTAACCAGATACTCCTGAAGCCGACGCTCCCCACACACACGCAGGATATCCTGAGGCACGATGGGTCCATCGGTGAGCGCTTCCCCACTCTGGACATAGTCGCCTTTGTATACGTTCAAGTGTTTTCCGTGGGGCAGGAGGTATTCCTTGGTCATCCCCGAGGCCCCCTTAACGATAATGCGGCGCTGCCCCTTCTTCGCGGTCCCAAATTCAACCACCCCGTCAATCTCTGCAATGATCGCCGGATCCTTCGGACGCCGGGCCTCAAATAACTCGGCTACGCGCGGAAGACCTCCGGTAATATCCTTGGTCTGGCTGATCTTGCGTGGGGTTTTGGCAATAATATCCCCGGGTTTAACCGGTTGATCTTCCTTAACCAGCACGTGCGCCCCAATGGGTAAGCCATAAACCGCCAAGAGTTCCCCATTGTCCGTTTCGATTGCGATCTGCGGTCGGAAATCCCCTTTGTGCTCGACGATGACACGGTTCATCAAGCCGGTGGCTTCATCCACCTCCTCACGCATCGTGACCCCAGCCCGGACGTCTTCAAAGCGCGTGCGTCCTCCGAACTCTGTAAGAATCGGGGTCGTGTAGGGATCCCACCGAATCAGAAGTTCATCTTTGGCAACCACGCCACCGTCGCTTTTGGAGATCACTCCTCCCTGGGGAACGCGGTGTCTTTCCAGCTCGCGTCCATCGGGGTCCATGATCGCAAGCTCCCCATTGCGTGTCAGGACCAAAAGTTCGTCAGGTTTGGTCTGCACCGTCTTTAAGTTATGAAACTTGATGGTCCCTTTATGCTTGGTCTTGATCTGGGATTGCTCGACGACCCGGTGAGCGGTCCCACCGATATGGAAGGTACGCATGGTCAACTGCGTGCCTGGCTCTCCGATCGACTGAGCGGCAATGATACCTACCGCCTCTCCGAGATCTGTGATCCATCCAGTCGCCAGGTTCCTGCCGTAGCATTTCGCACAGATACCCTGTTCGGCCTCGCAAGTCAGCACACTGCGGATGCGAATCTTTTCAATGCCGGCTTCTTCAATGCGCTCAGAGACATCCTCGGTAATCTCTTCACCCATCTTGACGAGCACGTCATCGCTGACGACATTGACAATGTTGTCTAGGGCGACACGGCCAACGATCCGTTCCTTGAGCGATACGATATCCTCGTCCCCTTCCCGAATGGGCGTCATCAAGATACCGTTGAGTGTTCCACAGTCGCCTATCGTCACGATCACTTCCTGGGCAACATCCACCAAACGACGGGTGAGGTAGCCGGAGTCTGCCGTTTTGAGCGCTGTATCCGCCAAACCCTTGCGCGCCCCATGGGTGGAGATGAAGTATTCATGCACCGTCAGTCCTTCCCGGAAGT
>JAHFGV010000001.1:0-10514 GCA_023247255.1 Candidatus Omnitrophota bacterium
ATCAAGCATGTGCAAGCCCTCTTGAATGGACGGCCTCGCAAGGTGCTGAACTGGCACTTCCCCTGTGAGGCTCTTCGTGATCATCTTGTTGCGTTAGAAACTTGAAACCACCATTCCTTGGCAGGAGTGGACTTGCCGATGCCACAGCTCATCTTGTGGGGCTCCACAAGGTGTTGGATTTTACCGACGGCTTATGAAAGAGATGTCGCTGCCAAACAACAGATAGAGTGAGGTCGGACGATCGCCTGAGACACTTGTACTTGGCATGGAATTTGCTAAAAATGTAAGTGATTAAACCAACTGTCCGTGTGGAGTTTCACAACTTGAAACGCAGGAGAGAAACGCTCTCCCTGCGTTTTTTGTTTATCCTAACAGCTCAAGGGAGCAAAGGGAATCATCGATTATCGACAATCGAAAATTCCAAAGGAGGGGAACATGAGAGTAGGATGCATGGGGAAGACAGGTTTGATTGCTGGTGCGTTCTTTGGTATGAGCTTCTTTGGCATGGGCTTATTGTTAGGATTTGGGCAGCCAGATGCTTATGCTATGATTGTGATCAATGAAGTGCTTGCCGATCCTGCGGCACTGGGTGGGGATGCCAATCGGGATGGATTCACGAGTACTACTCAGGATGAGTTTATAGAGCTAGTGAATCCCTCGTCCAGTGGGATTTCCCTAGGCAGTTGGACCCTATCCGATGCCATTAAAATACGTCATGTTTTTGATCCCAGCGCTTCGATTGCCCCATGGGAATTTCTGGTCGTGTTTGGAGGCGGTTCCCCCAACGGATTCCAGAATGTAACGGTTGCTTCCACAGGAAGTCTCAGCCTCAATAACGCTGGGGATACGGTGACGTTGAGAGATGATGCGGGATTGATAATCGATATTTTTACCTACGGATCTGAAGGGGGTGCGGATACCTCTCTCACACGCTTTCCGGACGCTTTTGGGACGGTCGTCAAACACAATACTGTAGCCCAGGTTTTATATTCTCCAGAAGCTACGGTGGATGGCCTCTCGAAGATTCCACATTCGGATGCCAGTCCTGTCATTCCAGAACCATCCTGTATGGGACTGATCGGGTTCGGTATCCTGGTGATAACCGGCAGAAAATTTTCTCAAGGGTATTGCCCCTTTTAATTTTTGCTTTTCATCATTAACAGGCTACGGAAAAACCCTTCGTGGTTCTGGGTTCGGGGCAAATACACCACAGTTCGTCGGTGAGACGGTGCGTTTGTATTAGCCCCCAGCCCAGAACCCCGAACCCTGAACCGACTGGGATTTTTCAGCAGCCTGTTAGAACTGTTGCGGCGGAGATCTTGGATTGTCTATCTTGTCCATCGGGTAAACCACCGCTTGAGTCAAGCGGTCGCTCTTTCTCCAAAAAGCGCCGCTACGATCTCCAAGAATTCAGTCATGTCGAAAGGCTTGGTAAGATACGCGTCCGCTCCACAAGCAAATCCATGAAGTTGATCGATCGGTTCGCACAACGCGGTCACAAGCAGAATGGGTAGCGCCCAAGAAGTGTACGTCTTACGCAGTTTCTCGCAGACTTCATAACCACTGATATCCGGAAGCTTCAAGTCAAGAATCGCCAGCTGGATGAAATGCTCCGTGGCATACCGGATAGCGGACAGTCCTGAGCTTTCTGCATGGACTAGGTATCCCCCCCACTGCAATTGCGTTGCGATGAGTTGCGCCAGCTTCGCATCATCCTCCACGACTAGGATGTGTCTCTGATTTGAGGTAAGCATCTGACCGCGTCTTGTCCCTTTGGTTGACCCCATCCTAAACGGACCGCGGAGAAACTCCCGTTTGCTCATGGCTAAAGATCCTCCTTGCTTTAGGTTCGAGGCTCTAACGGGTTTTTCAGCATTCCTGTGATGGTGTAAACAAAGAGCGCCCACTAACGCTTGAGGGCGCTCGATTCAACTATCCCTGATCTTGCCTTCGTCTGTCAAGGGTTCTGTGTTACAATGTCCCCCACGGATGCAGAAAATCTGCGATTCCGTAGCGTAACAGCAGGCAGTCCGTCAGGGAGCTGAACGTGCGAAGACGCTTGTGGGAAAAATGGAAGCATGTGGCTTTTTTTATCGGCCGGATCCAGGCGTGGCTCATTTTTACTTTGGTTTATTTTTTAGTGCTGAGTCCTGTGGCGGTTTTATTTAAGTGGCTTGCAGATCCTCTGGGTCTTCATCAGTGTTGCCAGTCGAATTGGTATCCCAGGCCGAAGCCCGATCTCTCTACGTGGGAGTGGGCAAGGGCTCAGTTTTAACACGCATGCGGATTCTGGGTGTGTCCTGTTTCTATCACGATGCGGCAGCGGCCTTGTTGCAGGATGGGAGGCTCGTCGCTGCTGCTGAGGAAGAACGGTTTTCGAGAGTCAAGCACGACTTTTCTTTTCCCAAACATGCCATTCGATTTTGTCTGAAGACTGCTGGCCTTCAAGGCCGGGATCTGGATTACGTGGTTTTTTACGAAAAACCCTTCCTGAAGTTCGAACGGATCCTCCTGAGTTGTCTAGAGACTTTCCCACGATCTTGCTCTAGTTTCCGTCAGGCCATGACTAGCTGGTTACTGGACAAGCTGTGGATCAAGGCCTTGATCCAGGAAGAGTTGGAGCTGCCCGCGGATCGAATTCTGTTTTCGGAACATCATCTTTCACACGCATCCAGCGCTTTTTTCTGCTCCCCGTTTGAGGAGGCGGCCATTCTAACCGCCGATGGTGTCGGGGAGTGGGCAACGACCACCCTAGGGGTAGGGCACGCCAGTTGGAATCGAAAAGGGGAAAATGCGATCCGGCTCTTTCAGGAGCTGCGTTTTCCCCACTCCATTGGACTTCTCTATTCCGCCTTCACGGCCTTTTTGGGTTTTGAGGTCAATGAAGGGGAATACAAGGTAATGGGAATGGCTCCTTACGGCAGGGCCCGTTATCTGGATGAGATCTGGCAGATGGTTCGCAAGACCGACCGGGGATCTTTCCGGTTGGAGATGGACTATTTCAGCTATCATTATGCTGCGGATCGGTCGTTTACAAGGGAGTTTGAAAGGCTCTTTGGACCCCCTCGAGATCCACGGTCTTCTTTCGTCACTGGAGAATTTGAGGATGAACCGGAACTCGATAGCGCCCTGCGCCAGAGAAACCAGCACTATGCCGACATCGCAGCGAGCATTCAGCGAGTGACCGAGGAGCTGTTGTTGAGACTCGCCCACCAGTTGTATGAAGAGACTCATCTGCCTCGATTGTGCCTGGCTGGAGGTGTGGCCTATAACAGTGTGGCTAACGGACGGATCATTCGGGAAACGCCGTTTCAAGAAGTCTACATCCAGCCGGCCGCTGGGGACTCCGGAGGTGCGGTGGGTGCGGCTCTGTATGCCTACCACGTCCTACTCCAGAAGCCCCGTATCTTTGTCATGGAACATGCCTATTGGGGCAGGCAAGATGATGATCAACAAATCAGCATCGCCATTGAGCAGCACAGCCTGAGCGCCCAACGGCTCTCCGACGAGCGCGAGATCGTCAAGGAAACGGCGCGACGTTTGGTGCAAGGGCAGGTGATCGGTTGGTACCAAGGTCGAGGGGAGTGGGGACCTCGGGCTTTGGGCAACCGCAGTATTCTAGCCGATCCGCGGCGCAAACAGATGAAAGCGATTGTCAACCGCAAGATCAAGTTCCGGGAGCCGTTCCGTCCCTTTGCTCCATCGATGCTTGAGCGCAGTGTGCATGAGTACGTCGATTATCCCAAGGATAAGGGGCTACTGCCTGCAAAGTTCATGCTGGTCGTCAGCCCGATTCTTCCCGAGCGCCGTCAGATAATTCCCGCCGTGACTCATGTCGATGGTACGAGTCGAGTTCAGGTAGTTGAACAAGCAAGTAATCCCTTGTATTATGATCTCATTGAAAATTTTGAGCAGCAAACGGGCGTTCCTGTGCTTCTGAACACCTCGTTCAATCTAAAAGGCGAGCCCATTGTCAACAACCCGGATCAGGCGATTTCTACGTTCCTTCGCAGTGAGATGGATACCTTGGTCATGGGTTCCCATTTGATCAGCAAGAATAATGGAAGGGAAGGATCATGAAATGGTTGACGCGTGTGGTCAACAGCTCGTCCATCATGGGTGAGTTGTTTCGTTTTCTCTGGCAGCAACGTTTGTGGTGGTTGATTCCTATGGTAGCGGTGGTGTTAGTGTTTGGTATTCTGCTGTTGGCCGCTCAGAGCACTCCCTTGGCACCCTTTGTCTATACCTTATTCTGAATGAATCTGCTTTTGAAAATGGACGATGTGATAAGATGTATCCGAGATGCAAATTCTAGAGCGAGTTAAGGAGTAATGACTGTGAGTCCCGAGGAATCCGTTCGGTCGGTGATTGCCTGCGTGAAGCGGGAGATTTCCATTTTGGTTCGTTCCACCGACGCATCTGAAGATTTCTTGGACGGGGTGCTTCTTCGCCAAGACCTCAAACGCGCTCAGGAGCTTCTCACTCAGACATTCGGGCTTCCAGTAAAAGCCTTTGATGCTCCTGTCCGATTGGACCGAAATACGAATTCCATGATACGCGCTTTGGGAGGAATCCGTCAGGACCAGTGCTTGTTTCTTATACAACAGGAAGGATCCGCCGTCGGGGGATACGCTATGCTCTGGCCGTGGGCTTCGGATCCCCAGCGAGTGACTCTCAAGGTGGGTATTTGTGCGCATAGCTCACCGAAGCTGTCTCAAGGCAAAGGTCAAACACGACAGTCATCGGGCACAGCGCTCAAGGCTGACGCAGGTTCCCTATCACAGCCCATGCGCTTTTACCGTCTTTGGCTCACCCGGTTGGGAATCGGAATAGTGTCTTTAGCTGTGGCGGCTGCCATTGGGGAAGTGGGCTTTCGTTTGTTCTGGATCAAGCACGCGACGATTGGTTCGGGCATCGACGATCCGCATTTCCACCATCGGCTCAAAGGCCTTCAGACTTACCATTTTGAGACCTCGGAATTCAATGTGGATATTCGTACGAATCGATGGGGATTGCGTGGCACGGAGCCTGTGTTGCCGAAGCCAAAAGGGCTCACCCGCATTCTCATGCTGGGCGATTCCTACACCTTCGGCTTTCCTGTCCGTGATGAAGAAACGTTCTCTTATTTGATCGAACAGGGATTAAAACAACAGGGCTATTCGGTGGATGTGGTCAATGGCGGGGTATCGGGTTATTCCCCAACCTTGCATTATCTTTCCTTGCGTGATCAGTTTTTAACCTTTGAGCCCGATGAAGTCATTTTGTGGTTTGATCTCGGGGATGTCCAAGAAGACCACTGGTTTCAGAAAAATCTCCTTTACGATACAAGCGGACGCATTACGCGTTGCGATCCGCGTTATGTCCATGGTCGATTCGATTATCGGGAATGGCTGAGAAATCACAGCGCCCTGGCAAAATATTTCGATACCAAGATCCTGCGGACGTTTAGCAAGATTCAGATATTAGGTTTGTGGCCTTACATCCAAACGATACTACGCGGGGAGCGCGCCAAGGTTGCCATTGCCAGGCTCAAACAGGCTCAGGGATCTCCGGATCTTGCTGAATACGATCGGTTTCTTCTGGTTCGTGAATCCTCGACCCAGACGTCGCTTAAGCCTTATTGGGCTCTCACGGCCCGTTACATTAATAGGATCCATGATCTATTAAAAGAGCGGCACATTCCGTTAATGATAGGCATCTATCCCTATGGCATGCTTGCGGGGCCCAATCAGTGGGCACAGGGAAGACTGGCTTGGGGATTTGAACCGGGTAAGACCTATGAGGCTGATGCAGCCTTGGCTCTTTTATCTCAATTTTCAGCCACCTCCGGCATCCCGCTAGTCAGCACCTTTGATAGCTTTCGCGGGGCCGCCGCTTCGCGGAAACTGTTTTATGATTGGGATGGACATTTGACCCCTGACGGCCATCAGGTAATCGCCACACATCTGTTGAACGATTCGCGTTTTCTTGCTTTATTGCATCAGCTTCAAAATCGCGCGAGGAATGCTGGGGGAAGTGTCCGTGAATCCGGAGGTTGAAAAATGCGTCATCGTTTTCTTGGAGGGGTAAACAGGGGATCGCTTGGATGAATGAAACCACACGCAAGCGTATTCTCATCATTGATGATACGAAAGATGTTTTGGCTGTGATTTCCCGTCGTTTGAAAACCTGGGATTTTGAGGCACTCACCGCCTCCAGTGGTGAAGAGGGATTGCTGATCGCCGAACAACAGATGCCGGATCTTGTGTTACTGGACATCATGATGCCCAAGATGAAAGGACGAGATGTGTGCAAGCGCCTTAAAACCAACCCCAAGACCCAAAAGATTCCGGTCATCTTTCTCACCGCACTCGGTCTTGCGGATCACATCAAGGCTGGTCTGGACGTTGGGGCAGAAGATTACATCGTCAAACCATTCGATCCTGCTGAGCTAAAAGAACGGATCAGCGTGTGCCTACTGCGTCACTCCAAGGATGCTTCCAAGATTTAGCAAGCCGCTGAAAAACATCCCGTTTGCTCAAGGCTGACGATGTGGGGCATCGGGCAGGGGACGTGGGGTGGGGGAGAACAGTAAAAGATTGCTTAAAGGATGTTATTAAACTGGCAAAAATACTTGACAACCACAAGGCTTCTTCGATATAGTAAGCCCTAATTCAATCGAGGAAAGGAGGTGTAAAAATCCCCGGAGGAAGGGGAATTCGAGACTGAAGGAGATAAATGGAAAGATCGAAAGATTAACAAGGGAAAAGTTTTGTATGGCGGCACGTACGAACAAGGAGGGGAGTTAATGGTGAAGGCTACGCTCCAAGGCGCAGTCCTTCTTGGACTTCTGGCGTGTACTACCCCAGGTTTTGCAGAAGTTCAGAATGTAAAGGTTGGCGGAGAGGTGACGGTCCGTGCTTTTCATCGAGAGAACCTCGATCTGCATGATGAGAACTCCAGTACCTCTGAAGGTCTCGATGGAGAGAACTTCATTATGCAGACCGTCGGATTGAATGTGGGGGCCGATCTAACGGAGAATGTTTCTACCTTTCTCCGATTGGCGAACGAGCGCGATTGGGATCAAACTGTCGGAGAGGCTTCTGAGGTGGCTTTGAGTCAAGCCTACATCTCCGTTAAAGAGCTCTTTTATTCACCCCTGACTCTCAAGATCGGCAGTCAGCCGATCACTTGGGGCCGGGGTTTTGTGCTAGGAAGTGGTTTGTTGCCCAACGTCAACTACATCGGTGATGACCGCAACGCAGCCATCACAGCTAATGAATTTACTGATTTTACGGCGTTTGACGCTATTCGAGCTACCTTGGACCTAGAAGGGGTGGCTAATCTGGGCATGCCGCTTACGGCAGAGTACGTATATATCAAGCTCGATGAGAATACCGTAGGCTCTGCGGACGATGTCAACGTCCAAGGTATTAACCTCGGCACTCGGTTGGATGTGGCCAACGCAGAATTAGAGACGTACTTCCTGAATATGCGTGACAAAGCGAGTGGCACGTCCAACAATGGATCCCTCAACACCCTCGGTATCCGGGGCACTGCCCAGCCGATGGAAGGAGCCAATTTCTACACCGAGTTGGCTTATCAATTCGGAAAGCGAGTGATCGATCCTGCCGGTGTTTTGATTGCCGGAGAGTCTCAACAGGCCTGGGCATTCAACTTGGGGGCTGACTATCAGTTGGCGGATGTGATGGCTACGCCCACAATCGGAGCGGAGTGGCGGTATTACTCCGGTAAGGATGTCGATGGTGCTGTCGCGGGATGGCGCCCAATCGCTCCTGGATACTTCAGAAACGCGCTGCGGGATTTTCAGAGCCAATCCACAGTAGCTGGTTTCTATGCCACTGACCAGGCGGGAGTAACCGGTGCTACGACAAACCAGCACGAGTTAGGTTTCTATGGAAGCCTGAAGCCCATCGAAGACTTAACGGTGGCTCCGCGTCTGGCTTGGTTTATTATGGACACTGGCTCGATTCCCTCCGCTGGATCCAAGCGTGAAAGCTTCCTAGGAACGGAGTGGGATACCGTTGTCACCTATGATTACACTGACGATGTTCAATTGGGACTGATTTATGCACTCTTTGCACCGGGAAGTGCTTTTCGATCTCCGAACGATTCCACGGCGCAAGAGCTCATCACCTCAGTCAGTGTAAAGTTCTAAATCTCCCGATTCCTCAATTGCCCCCTGCTTCTTGTTCTCTAGAGGCAGGGGGCTTTTTTTAAACCGCTTCTCACAAGCTACCAGGCGTTACACATGGATCAACCGTTGTTCGTGGCATTTCTATGGCATATGCACCAACCCTATTACCGGGATGGTATAACCGGTGCCTGCCCCATGCCATGGGTGAGACTCCATGCGAGCAAGGATTACCTGCCGATGGTCAAACGCTTGGAAGCCTTTCCGTCGATCCACCAGACTTTTAACCTCGTTCCTTGTCTGGTGGATCAATTAGAGGAATATTTTCCTCCACTGAGTCGCTCGGATGATTTTCTAGATTTATCCCGGATACCCGCAGCCCAGTTGACGGAAGATCAAGCGCACTGTCTTATCCATAATTTTTTTATGGCCAATGAGGAACGAATGATTAAACCCCACCCGCGCTATTATGAACTGCTGATGAAACGGGGTAGGGGATCCATTGACCGCGAGGAATGGCCAAGGTTGTTAAGGAGGTTCAATAGCCAAGATTTGTTGGACCTACAGGTGTGGTTTAATCTCACATGGGTTGATCCAGGGTTGCGCAACCAGGATTCCCGTTTGGCGCAACTGGAGCAAAAAGGAGCCCGGTTTACCGAACAAGAGAAAGCAGGGATGCTCCAAGCCCAGTTGAATCTTGTCTCTCAGGTGATTCCTGCCTACCGACAGGCTGCTGAGCGTGGGCAGATTGAGCTGACCACCTCTCCCTACTATCATCCCATCCTACCTCTGTTGTGCGATCTTAAAGTCGCGAGAATGGCCCTGCCGCAAGTGGTCCTCCCTGAGGCTATCTTCCAATATTCTGAGGATGCCCGTTGGCAACTCGACCAAGCGCTCCAACGTCACGCATCGATGTTTGGCCGATTGCCCAATGGGATGTGGCCTTCGGAAGGCAGCGTCAGCGAAGATGTCGTTGCGTTAGTCATGGACGCCGGCATACGTTGGATCGCTACGGATGAGGATATTTTATGGCGAACGCTGAAAACGACGCGGTCGGCATCATTTCTTTACCGACCGCATCGCTTGGTACGTCAGGGCAGGGAGATGGCTGTTGTCTTTCGCGACCGTGAGTTGTCCGATCTGTTTGGTTTCGTATACAGCCACTGGCAAGCACAGCAGGCGATCACCGATTTCATCCATCGTCTTGGAGCCATTCATCAGCAGGTCCAAAGTTTTAAACACCCGGCTTTGGTGAGCATCATCCTGGATGGTGAGAACGCCTGGGAGCACTATCCAGAAAATGGCGGCCCCTTTCTCACTGGACTCTACAAAGCGCTTGCCTCTGATTCCCGTTTTCGATGTGTGACCGTCACAGAGTTTCTTGAGCAGATTTCCATCGATCAGTTTGAATCCCTTCCGGAGTTATTCGCTGGTTCTTGGATTGAATCCAATTTTGCCACATGGATCGGGCATCCCGAAAAAAATGAAGCGTGGACTCAGTTGGTTTCCACTCGAGCGGCCCTAGCGGCTTCTGTGTCTGAGCCGGTACGTAAAAGCTTAGGAATGGCAGAAGGAAGCGATTGGTTCTGGTGGTTCGGCGACACCCATATTTCACAGCAGGCCAGTGTGTTTGATCAGATCTTCCGCACGCATTTAGCAAACAGCTACCGGCTATCGGGACTAGAAGTACCAACGCAACTTAAGCGTCCCATCCGACAGTCAGAGCCTCAGACTAGTTACGGACCCATGGCTCTCATCCATCCCACTATCGATGGACGCGAGAGTTCGTACTACGAATGGTTTTCCGCTGGCGTGATTGAACTGACACAGGTGCACGCCAGCATGCATCATGGAACCCAACGACTGCGGCGGATCTGTTATGGATTCGATGAGCAGTACTGCTATATTCGTGTCGACGCCAAGCATCAGGCTCTGACCCAACTGGATTCATGGAAGTTGGAGATTTTTTTCACCCCCGATTTGCGTGTATGGATTTCCCAAGATGAAGCGGCAAAGATTCATGTTTCCGCTTCGGCCCCATCGATAGATCCATTGCCCTGTGCTTTGCATCAGTTTCTTGAGCTTGCGGTTCCTCAAGGCCTTCTCAATCTTAAGGAAGGCAAGCAACTCGGTTTGACTCTGACCCTTTTTCAAAAAGATCAGCAATTGGAACACTACCCACAGAATGGGGTGTTTGACCTGATGAGTTCTGTCTCTGACTCTGCGATTCAGGCTTGGAGTGCTTGATTTCTCTAGTGGGGTTGCTATAATGGCGAGCATTCTTTACTCTGTATGTGCTAGGGGTAGGAGAAAGATGTTTGTTCTTTTTATGGTTCTTCCGGTTTTGCAGTGGGTAAAAGGAACAACACTTCCCTCTCCC
>JAHFGV010000001.1:10614-105455 GCA_023247255.1 Candidatus Omnitrophota bacterium
CCCTCTCCCTTTTCAGGGAGAGGGGGAAGGGCATGCCCATGCTAATCCCGGAAGCGCCCTTTTTATCGGGGGGCAGGGAAGGGCTCCCTTCTGCCGATAAAATTGCGATGAATCCCATCCGTATTGCCGTTGTAGGAGTTGGAAATTGCGCGAGTGCTTTGTTACAGGGATTGGAGTACTATACAAACTCCCGCAGTCGTAGCAACGGGCGTCTGGATGCGGCCGGATTGCTTCATCCCATCATCGGAGGCTATCGGCCTTCTGATATTCGGGTGGTGGCCGCTTTCGATATTGATACGCGCAAAGTCGGCAAGCCTTTAGAAGCAGCCTGTCTGGCTGAGCCTAATTGCACTACCCAATTTCTGAATCGATTCCCCCATTATGGAGTACGGGTTCAGATGGGTCCGGTGTTGGATGGAGTAGCCGCGCACATGCATCAATATCCTGCCTCCCGGAGATTTGTGGTCTCGAAAGCCCGTCCTGTCGCCATCGCCAAAGTGCTGAAGCAAACGAAAGCCGAGTTGTTGCTCAACTATCTTCCCGTAGGTTCTCAGCATGCCACAGAGGCTTACGCGACGGCTTGTCTTGAGTCAGGGGTCAGTTTGATTAACTGCATGCCGGTGTTCATTGCTTCCAATCCCTATTGGGTGAGACGTTTCACGGATCAAGGAATCCCCTTGATCGGGGATGATGTGAAAGGTCAGGTGGGTGCCACGATCCTTCATCGTACGCTGGCCAAGCTCTTCATCGAGCGTGGGGCAATGATTGATCGAACCTACCAACTCAATGTCGGGGGTAATACCGATTTCCTGAACATGCTCAACCAGGATCGTTTGAAGAGTAAAAAGATATCAAAGACGGAAGCGGTGCAATCTGTTTTATCCCGACGACTCGATGCCGGAGACATTCATATCGGCCCCAGTGATTATGTTCCGTGGCAGCGTGACCGTAAGGTGTGTTTCTTGCGGATCGAAGGACGTGGATTCGGTAATTGCCCGATCGAGCTGGATGTCCGATTGTCAGTCGAAGATTCCCCAAATAGCGCGGGAATGATTATTGATGCCATCCGCTGCCTTCGACTGGCGAGGGATCGTCGGATGCATGGGCCTCTGTTAGAGGTCTGTGCATGGACGATGAAACACCCTCCACGCACTATGGCTGACGAAGAGGCCCGTCGATTGGTTGAGGCTTTCATTGCAGGTTCATCTCACCACTCACCTTAGGGATTTTGTGTGCCTTCCGTGCAAGCGCGTGCGAAAGATCTATGGGCTGTATTCAGTTTTGGCCTCTGTATCGCTTTTCTAAGTGTGGTGTTCAGCTTTCTGATATTGCCATGGGTAAATTACCCGTGGTGGATGATTGTCCGTCGGTGTGTCTCGATTGCAGCGATTGTCACACTGGTTATCTTCGTCAGAGGCTTGGAACATCGGTCCCTCCGTTCTTACGGATTCCCCAGGCATTCGTGCAGTACCCGATTGTTCTTATCCGGCGTATGGCTTGGTCTAGCGGCATTGGGGATGCTGCTTGTTTCCGGATTGATCACGGGAGCTTGTCGCATTGAGGTTACCTCTGATCATTTAAGGCTCTGGCGGACGGTCATTGGATTTTTTCCCATCGCGTTTCTTGTCAGCATCCTTGAAGAGTTGGTCTTTCGTGGGTTCATTTTGCAGCACCTGCTTTCCTATTCCAAGACAATCGGGCTTGTCATCAGCAGTAGTCTCTATTCCCTGGTGCACCTTAAACACCTGAATATAGAACTGTCCACTTGGCTGGAACTGGGCGGTCTGTTTTTATTGGGTTTCATTCTAGGGTTGAGTTACTTACGCACGCGCCAACTCTATTTTGCGATGGGCCTCCATGCCATTCTCGCTTATGGATCTCGCATCAACAAACTTTTGGTCGAGTTTCCAAACCCATCGATTTCTTGGTTAGTGGGAACCCATCGCCTCGTTAATGGTCTTGCAGGGTGGACGATGTTGCTTCTACTAGGAGTCATTATTGTCAGTTGGAGCCGCTTGCGTCAACAAGGAGGGCTACATGGAACCTAGAAAATGGGCAGGGGTAGTCGGCTTTATTCTGGTGTTCAGCACAATAGGCAGCGTATTGGCAGAAGACAGGGAACCCTATGTCGATCGTGTTCTTCGAAAACTGGGTCGGGGAATCACAAATATTGCCACTTGTCCCGGTGAATTGATCTATCGCCCGAATGTCATTGCCCACAAAGACGGATATCTTCCTTCCGTAACCATTGGGACGCTACAGGGCATTTGGCACACCCTGTTACGAGGTCTAGCGGGCGTGTATGAGGTGGCTACTTTTTACGTTGCGATCCCCAGAGACTTCAAACCGTTGGTAGAACCGGAGTTTCTGTTTGAGACTCTTCACAGGGAAGGACGCTAGTAGTACTCCATACAGATTGAAATGATGGGTCACCGATGCCAAAGTAGGCTCTGAATTGCAGCGGACTATCCCTCCGTTCGATTCGATATAGACGGAACACTAGACGTTAAGTTCCCAACTCGGTTTCTTTTGGGAAAAGCTCTCGTCGCTGTTCGGGGGTGAGCGTGCGTTTCAATACGTCTGAAACCCGCGTCATCTCCCAGTCTAGCAAGGAAATGTAGGATAACAACCTCTGTGTCACCCAAAAAACCCCGCACAATACCAGTCCCATCACCGTAGTCGTAGGGTGCATTTCGTTCGGGACAAGCCAAAGATGTAGCAAGACCCCACCGGCCAGCACAAGCAAGTACACCTTAAGGCGTTCTATGCAAGCAAGGAACTTCCGATCATTAGGAGTAAGTGGCATATTCGGCCTAGACATGAATGGAAAGGCTGCAAGTAGTATACAACAGGGCCCTAGTGGTGGCTATACCGTTGTCGTGGACGGTTATAATTTGATTATGTGCCATCGGATATGGCACACGCTTGAGCTTACCTTGGCACGCCAGCGGTTGACCGGTTCTGTCCTTACCGCGCGTTGGCCTTTTCCAGTAAATCGATGGCTCTTAGTGTTTGATGGTCCCCAGAATACTTCCAACGTCCTGCTATCAGGACGTGTAGTGGTTCATTTTAGCCATCCATCCGCCGATGCCTATATCTTAAAACTGATTCGATCCACTTCTGAGCCCAAATGCTTAGTAGTGATCTCTGATGATAGGGAGCTTATCCAGGCAGCCAAGAGTCATGGGGTTACCCCACGTTCTTCCGATTGGTTTTTCAAGCGCTCTGGAAGCCAAAACACGGATGGGCTGAGACGTTCTTCGCATTACTCAAACTTACACTCGGAACCCTCTGAAAAGAAGTACCTATCCGCCTCAGTAGCCAGACAAATTACAGAAGAGCTCGCGGCGTTCTGGTCAGGACGTTCGGAACCTCGGTAAAAACCATGGGGGATCATCTTTTTGACGCGATGTCTCAGCATGCTGAGGCATGGCAGCAAGCAGTCAAGTGAATACTGCTATTCAACTGCGTATCTTGCTGCATCAATTGACAAGCTCAGGACAGATGCATACAATTCAGAGTAGAACTCAAAGGAGGGATGCGTATGCGGTGTAAAATTATAGCAATTTTAGGTAGCCTGGCCGTTGTTTGTTCGGCTGGTACTGGTACCGTGTGGGCTCAGGATCCTATTCATAAGGCTAGCCGCGGGGTTGTCAATCTCCTAACGGGGTGGATTGAGCTTCCAAGGCAAGTGGATTTGGGTCGTCAGGAAGATAATCCTGTTACTGGGATTGGTTGGGGATTGGTCAAAGGGGCTGGTTTGTGTGTTCTACGAAGTGGGATCGGGCTTTATGAATTCTTGACATTTCCAATCCCATACCCAAGAGAGTTTGCTTCACCTTACGAGCAGCTAGAAATGACTGATTACGCGTGGGAATAGTGCTTTAGTCGGTCGACTCCGCGTGGTGAGTTATTTTGTTCCAAAATAAATGTCGTATAATATATATTCTGTAAAATATAATATACAAGAAAAACCCCCACCTGCTTGTTGCTAGTCACTAATCGTATCTGTTTAGCCCTGTGAGAGGATTTCATGCTTCGAAGGACATTTTATCGTCGAGGAAACGTACTCAGCCCTTTCCGCGCTGTGAAAGCTATGATTTTGGCCTCGTCGCTGTCTCAGAAGAGTTATCTCGAATGTTGTGGATGGGTGAGTTGGTGAAGCGATGAAAAAGGCGTATCCTTGGTTGGGAACTCAGAGCCACGGCGTGTTGGAGACACGCCACCACCAGGAGGATACGCCCATGCAGCAGGATACGTCATTACCAGGTGAACGTCCAGACCGAAGTCTGCCGTTGTGGCCGTTGGATGAGGTCGTACGGCAAGGCGCCCGGCAGTTGGTGCAACGCGCCGTTGAAGTCGAGGTCGAGCTGTTCCTGGAGCGGTATCAGTATCTGATGGACGACCAGGGGCACCGGCAGGTCGTGCGCAACGGGTCTCGGCCCGTCCGGACGATCGTCACGGGTGCCGGGCCAGTCGAGGTCGCGACGCCCCGCGTCGATGACCGCATCCTGGCGCGACACGGCGAGCCCCGTTTCACCAGTGCGTTGATCCCGCCCTATCTGCGTCGGACGAAGCACATTGAGGAACTGCTGCCGGTCCTCTACCTCAAAGGCATTTCCACCGGCGACTTCACCGAGGCGCTCGCGGCCCTCCTGGGGCGCGACGTGATCGGGCTCTCTGCCGAGACCATCGTGCGGCTCAAGCAGGTCTGGCAGCGGGAGTACGAGCAGTGGAATCGCCGCGACCTCTCGAGGAGCCGCTACGTGTACTGGTGGGTGGACGGGATCTACTTCAACATCCGGCTGGACACCGACCGGCAGTGCCTGCTGGTCATCATCGGTGCCACCGCCGATGGGACGAAGGAGCTCGTGGCCATCACCGACGGCTTCCGGGAATCGGCCGACAGTTGGCGCAGCCTGCTGCACGAGCTGAAGCAGCGGGGGCTGACGCAGGGCCCCGCGGCCGCGACCGGCGATGGCGCCCTGGGCTTCTGGGTGGCGTTGGCCGAGGAGTTTCCGCAGACGACGCCGCAGCTCTGTTGGGTGCATAAGACCGCCAACGTCCTGGAGAAGCTGCCGAGTAGCCTCCAGGGCAAGGCGAAGCAGATGCTGCACGACATCTACGAGGCGCCGACTCGGCACGACGCGGAGGCGGCCTGGGAGCGCTTCGTGTCCACGTTCGTGGAGAAGTACCCCAAGGCGGTGGCGTGCCTGACCGTGCATCGGGACGAGCTGCTCACCTTCTACCGCTATCCGGCGGAGCACTGGCCCTCGCTGCGCAGCACCAACGTCATCGAATCGACCTTCGCCACCGTCCGGCTGCGCACGAAACGGACGAAGGGCTGCAGCTCCCGGATCGCCACGCTGACGATGGTCTTCAAACTCGTCGAGTCCGCGGCCAAACGCTGGCATCGGCTACGAGGGTACCGTCACCTCCCCAATGTCCTGAACGGCGTTGTCTTCCAGGATGGCATGCTGGTCGAAGCAGCCCACGCTCCCCAACTATTGCCGCAAGGCCCTGCGAAGAGTGAGTTGGAGTATGCGTAGCGCCTCGCCCATGACGCGGCCACGTCGCTCCATGCGAGCAGCACTGACGGAAACGTGGAGGTCGTGGAGGGCCAGGTCCTCCACGCACCCTGCGAACGTGGTGTGGGTCGGTCTCGTCGGACTCTTCGCGCTGCAGACCCCTCTTCTCGCATGCCGGTGCGTCTCCTATGAAGGAGATCTGGTCGCCACTGACACGGTGTTTGTGGGGACCGTTGACAATCAGTGGCGTCAGCGCACGGAAACCATCAAGGGTCTCTCCGATCTCGATGGAGAACAGCACGCGGCGACCTTCCGTGTGGAGAGGGCGTGGAAGGGCATCGAGCAGTCGATGGTGACGGTCTATTCAGCAGCAACTTCTGACTGCGGCGCCTTTCATCGGATGGGGTTTGGTGAGGAGTGGCTGGTGTTTGCCAAGCGAACACCGGTCGCGCTCAGCACGAACGTCTGCTGGGGAACCAAGCGCGCCTCCGAAACGGAGCAGGAAGTGACGCGACTCGGTCCGCCATCGCCGATAGAAGCCCTGCGCGACCCCAGGGGCACGAAGGACCTCCCCGATGCGGGCACTGCCGCGCATAACGCCAGGGCTTACTGGCAGCAACACGAGGGTGTGTCCCCCGAAGACTTCCTCAAGTATGGGCCGCCAATTGTCGAGGATCGTGGTCGCACATGGCGCGTGTGGGCGCTGACGCCTTCGCACGCCATTCCGCCCCTCGAAGTTGAGATCGACAAACAGACTGGCACTATGAGGGACATCCCAAGAGAATAACCACTGCGCGGGAATGCGAACTAACGGAACCAAGGGGCGCCATTCCATCCACAACATTTGACAATATCTCGTCTCAGAAAGCTAAACAGATACCACTAATTACTGGCCATGACTAGTTAAGGCTGGATTGAAAAAAATGAATCAGACGTTCCATGTAAACGACTGGGTTCTGACTGAAGGACTCCAAGTGACCGGCTCCCTCGATAACCCAGAGTTGTTTCGATCCACCCGCTTTTTCGTAGATACGCTTAGTTCCTTCCAGAGGCATTCGTTTATCTTCCGCTCCTTGAATGAGCAGAATCGGTCTTGGATCTAGCCGATTAACGCTCTCTTCGGGTGCCACATCTCCTGGCCATACGCCGAATCGAATCTTATAGGTAAATGCTACAAACCACAGAAAGGGTTGTTTCGGAAGCGGATACATCATCACTAGATGACGACCCAAGGTTTCTTCAAGATTGGGGTAAGGACTTTCCACGGCCACCGCGCCAATACGTTCATCCCGTGCAGCCACCATGATGGCGACCGCTGCTCCCATGGAAATTCCGTAGACGCCACAAGGTCGGCTTATCGCCTGGTGCTGTCCAAGATACACCAGGGCTCCTTCGAGGTCGCGTTGTTCCTTCCAACCAAAAGAACTGGTAGCACCTGCACTTTCTCCGTGACCGCGGAAATCAAATAAAAAGAGATTGAACCCTGCCTCGTGCAGATTTGTAGCGATATCGAGCAGATCTGAACGGTTAGTTCCCAAACCGTGACACAGAATCACCCAAAGACTAGTAGGTAAATGAGGGATAACCCAGCCTTTAAGGGAAACATCATCTGTCGAATGGAAATCTACCTGCTCGAAGGAAAGCCCCACTAGACCGGGCTGGACGACTGGAAGGCGTGGCAAGAAGGTGTTACGAAGAAATAGAATAGCAGAAAATAACCATGTCCAGAAGATTGCAAGAAAAATCACCTCACTAACAGTCACGATTTTCCGTACGCCCCGATCGGTTTGAAGTTGCGTAGCAAGGTGTCGATTTAACGAGCGTGGATTTATTTGACGATACTACCCGGGCGTATGGGACGCTCAAGACTTACAAGAACGATTGAAGCCTCATCGGAAGCAGCCAGAACCATTCCTTGGCTTTCAATCCCTCGAAGGGTGGCTGTTTTTAGGTTTGTAACCACGACGACGTGCTTTCCTACAAGTTCTTCGGTTTGATAAGAACCTTTGATGCCCGCCACTACCTGGCGAGGGGCCGCCTCACCCACGTCGACGCGAAGAACCAACAGGCGATCTGCGTTCGGATGAGGCTCGGCCGAAACCACAACCCCCACCCGAAGATTCAAACGTTTAAAATCTTCTAACGAGATTTCTGATGAAGGTAATTCAGAAGCCGCAGAGGAAGGTGTATTCATAGGCTACGGGGCCACAGGGGCTTCTTGAGGAGGAACCATGGTGATGGCATCCCAAGGACAGATCTTTTCGCAAAGAAAGCATCCGATACACCGCGGCTGGTCGATAATGCAGGTCGGATTGAGTCCTGGATGTTCAGAACCCGGGAGCTTATCGATGCAATTGACTGGACAAACGGCCACACAGACTTCGCAGCCAGTACAGCTATCCGGGTTGATGACAGCTTTAGGACGACCTTTTCGTGGTTGTACTGTTGCCATTGGCTCATGAGCTCGCTTGCTTCAGGCGTTCGTTCACAAGTTGACTGACCCGTTTGCCATCCGCCCCACCCGCTGCCTGGCTCAAGACTTGTTTGATCAGAGATCCGGGTGTGGTTGCTCCAAAGGTTTTAATGGCTTCATCAATCAGTTGTCTTAACGCCTCTTCTGAAAGTTGTTGAGGCAGATACGAGTTCAAGATCGCCAATTCTTCTGAGGTTTGCGTGAGGATATCTTCCCGGCCTGCTTGCTTTGCGGCTTCAATCGTTTCCCGACGCTGTTTGGCCTGCTGGGAAAGAACTTGAGTGATCTCACCTTCATCCAGTGTGGCTTTGCGCTTCTCGATAACTGTCCTCTGGATGGCCGCTTTGATCAAACGTATCGTATCGACACGCAGCCGTTCTCCGGATTTGAGGGCTGTTTTATAATCCGTCTCCAGACGCTCCAGTAGGCTTGGCATGAAGGTAGTGTACACAAATTCGGCTAATGCTTCAAGTGAAGCTTAGATGAGGCGAGCTTTCCGAGTGTGAGCCAAACCCCAATGATGGTCTTGGCATCGCAGATCAAACCTGTCTGTATCTTAACAATCGCCTCATCCAGAGATAGGATGACAGGTTTGACCTCTTCATCGGCTTGGGGATGAGCCCCCACAGGGGTCAGTTCTTCTGCGATGAACAAATGCATTTGTTCTGAGAGCAACCCCGGAGCCGCGTAAAAGCGAGCGATGAGTCGCATACAGCTTGCCTTCCAGCCGGTTTCTTCCTCAAGCTCTCTTCTGGCACAAGCCAAAATGGATTCCCCGGCTACGTCCAAGGTTCCAGCGGGTAGTTCCAATATCTCACGGTCGATTGCCCGACGGTATTGTCTGACGAAAACCAAGTGTTCGCGGTCTAACAGCGGTGCGATCACAACAGATCCAGGATGTTGGATCGTTTCCCGAATCATGGGTTGGCCTTGGGAAGTTTTCAACCACTCGTGGACGAGTCGGATGACAGGCCCTTGGTAAATGATCCGGCGTTTGATCACGCGAATTTTTCTCATGGTCTGAGAAATGATCCCCCGTATCCCATCTGATTCAGCAACCGGGGATTATTACGCCAGTCCTCCGCGACTTTCACCCACAGTCGCAATCGGATCTTCCATCCCAGGAGCGTTTTAATCTGCCGTCTGGCTCCTTGAGTGATACGTTTGAGCATGGCCCCTCCTTTTCCAATCAGAATGACTTTCTGGCCTGGGCGTTCCACAAAAATCGTTGCGGTAACGGTAGTAACGTCTTCTTGACGTTCGATCTGATCGACCTGCACCGAGACCGCGTGAGGAACTTCCTGTTGAGTGGCAAATAGCACGCGCTGTCTGATACATTCACTGATGAGTTGCAAGTCGGTCTGATCGGTCCATTGATGGGGTGGATACCACTGTGGGCCTGTGGGTAGATGCGCGATCGTCCGAGTCAACAACAAGTCCATCTGCTCTTGGGTTCTGGCGGAAACGGGGATATGTTCCACAAACAATCCGGTTTGAGCACAGGCTTCCAACAGAGGTAACAGACGTAATTTTTGAACAAGATCGATTTTGTTGATGACCGCAAGACAGGGACATTTTTTGTGACGGATGTGCTCGAAGAGGCGATAATCCTCTATCGTCAAACCGGCATGTCCATCAATCACGACCATCAATAAGTCCGCTTCTTCGAGGATTGCTTTCATCGCCTGCAGCATGTAGCGACCGAGGACGTGTTGAGGACGATGAAACCCGGGGCTGTCCAGAAACATCACTTGAGCATCCGGTCGTGTCAGAACGCCTAGGATACGGTGGCGCGTGGTTTGAGGTTTGGGGGATACGATGGCGACGGTATGGCCTAACAAAGCATTCAGGATCGATGACTTTCCCACATTCGGACGCCCGATGATTCCTACAAATCCAGATCGATAGTCCTTAGCAGGTTGCGTATCGACAGGTTGCATGTCAGCAAGGGCGATTGCCCAGACGTTTGCGCTTGTGAGCGATCCATCGGAATAATTGATTCCGGTTCATACCGTTTAACAAATGGCGGGGTTCTAACCACGCTCGACGGGCGACGCCCAGACCTGGGTTTCGCATCGCCTGGATTAGCCGTTGGGTCAGTATCCGTTCGCTTTGCGTGAAACCAGAGTGGATAGCGCCAATGACGAAGTCCAGTTCTGCCAACACCCGATTGGGATAATCCATCGAGCCGTCGCTTAGGATGTCGAGTTCTCCCTGGTCTTCTCGAAGCTCTGGGGCGATCCAAGGAAGGCCAACCGCTCGGTAGATTCCAGATTCTTCCCTGCCCCCGATCCACAGGTATTCTTGGATCTTCTTTGCGAGATATTCTCCAATGCCTGAGAGTTCACGCAAACGTTCCTCACGGGCCAGTTGCGCCAGATTACCTAGGCTAAACCGGATTGAGGAATTGGGATAGCCACCGACGCCAAGACTGTTCCAAGGACGCGATTTTGACATGACACTCACGGGGTATGATCTCTTCTAACCGTTTGCCCGATGCGAGTTCTTTCAAAATGCGTCGGATACGCCAGAAGCCGTAGCGCTGGACGAGATATTGAACGACGCTATGGGCTTGTTGATAAGCTAATTCTACTTGATCGCGCATCTGGGACATAAAGAGGGCATCCAGTTGTTCCCATGCGATTACAGAATCGTTCTCATGGGTTTGTTTCAGGCGTTCAAAGGCTTGAGGGGCTTGTCGGTTACCCTCATATTCCGCTAGCCCTTCATTGAGCCAATGCGGACACTCTCCTTGGGTCAATTCGTGAACGAGGGCGTGGGTGTATTCATGAAAGACAATACGCCGAGCGACTTGCGGACTGAGTTCAGAACCAGGCAAGGAGACGCGAATCTTGCCGTCGTAGGTACCGGCAACCCACTCAGGAAGTTCCGTTCGCAGGGTGCGAAAACTCTGGGCGCTATAAACGAGGACGACGATTTTGTATTTGGGCCAGTGAGCGAAATCCCGGCCGACTTCTCGTCGGGCATCGAGGAGAGCATCTCGGATATCAAAGCCCGATGGATGGGGGATGTCTTCTTCATAACGAATATCGAAATAAGCTTGAGATAAACGGTCGAATTCCGATTCAAGGGGAAGTTCCTCGGTTACCCGCGCGAGCTGTTCGGCAACTCCAGGGGCTTTGGGATCTAAATCCATGGCACGTTGCCAGGCGTTCTTAGCTTCGGTTAAGCGTTGCGTTTCATATTCAATCTTTCCCAACAGCGCATACGCTTGGGCCAACTTGGGTTCCAGGCGGATCGCGCTCTCCAAAAATCGCTTCGCTTCTTGAGGTTGACGGTGGAGGTAGGCCTCGTGGGCTTGGTTGAGATGGATTCGACTGAGGTTAAGCGCAAACTGAGGATTGGTTTCATCGAGGTGCATGGCTTCCTCCAACTGCTGCACCGCGAGTTGCCATTGCCCCTGTTCTCCAAGAGAGACTCCATAGTTGTTGTAGGCGGTTGCGAGATGCTGACGGGTTTGCGCATGTCCGGATCGTTGATACATTTCCTGACGCAGTTGACTGATGACGGAAGGCCAGTCCACCGATTCTTCTTCTTGCGGGATGGCAGATTGTGCCTGGATTAGGCTTGGATCGGCGAGGAAAGGGTATAAACAGAATAAAACGATCGCCCCTCTACCAAAAGATGGTCGGTGTATTATGAGAGTCTCACCGGTGTATTCACGGAGACGTCCCATCTCCGTAGAGGTTGTGCAGAAGCGTCTGATAGTGTTGGGCAATCGTGTTTCGCTTGGCCTTTAGGGTTGGGGTGAGTTCCCCGGAGGTCTGAGAGAACTCTCGATCCAACAGGGCGATCCGTTTGACCTGCTCAAATCGTGGAAGGCTTTCTTGTCTGGATTGGATACGGCTCCAGTAGAATGTCTGAATGCGAGGATGGTTAACCAGCTCTGCCAAGGAGTGTGCCGGGATTTCTTGTTCCTGAGCGTAACGTTTCAGATAGATCATGTTTGGCACGATTAATGCGACACAGTAGGGACGTTGGTCTCCGTAGACGAATGCCTGGCTGATAGCCGGATCAGAGATAAAGAGGTTTTCTAACTTCTGAGGGGCGACAAACTTGCCCCCGGCGGTTTTGATCAGATCTTTCTTGCGGTCGGTAATCCACAAGAATCCTTCAGGATCGATATGGCCGATATCCCCGGTGTGGAACCAGCCATCGACGACCACGGCGGCGGTTTCCTCGGACCTGCGATAATAGCCCTGCATGACATGGTCTCCACGGGTGAGGATCTCTCCATCCTCGGCGATTTTGACTTCCACACCGGAAAGGACTTGTCCTACGCTTCCGAATTGAGGAACCGGTAAACGATTCACCGTAATGACCGGTGAAGTTTCCGTCAAACCATAGCCTTCGAGAATGGTGACCCCGACGTTGTAGAAAAACTCACCGATCTCTTTAGAAAGAGGCGCACTGCCGGATACGAAAAACCGCAAGCGGCCACCCAGCCGGGCTCGAAGCGTCTTAAAGACTAAAAGCTCAGCCAGGAATCGTTTCACCACAAGGCTTACGGGGGCAGGCTCTGCCTTAAACCGGCCGGCAGCCGATTGACGACCGATACGCAATGCCCACTCGACGAGCCGGCGCTTGCGCGGATCTAATTGTCGGAAGTGTTCTTGGATGCGTCCATAGAGTTTCTCGAAGAAACGAGGAACGCCCAACATGATGGTGGGGTGAAACTCTAGAATGTTCTCGGGCACCGTGTCCGGGCTTTCTGCGTAGGCGACGGAAGCCCCGACTGTAACCATGAGGTACCAACCGGCCATGCGCTCAAAGACGTGTGAGAGAGGAAGAAAGGACAGGTGGCGGTCGGCGCTGGTGATGGGAAGAACGCGCAAACAGGCCTCAATGTTAGAGAGGAAGTTATGATGAGACAGCATGACTCCTTTGGGTTCACCGGTGGTCCCCGAGGTGTAAATGATGGTCGCGATGTCATTGGGTTTAAGATGAAGCCGCTGTTGTTCAAGAATGGGACGCATCTGAGGAAGGACATCCCTTCCCTTTTTCAAGGCATCTGACCAGTTACAGTATCCGACCTCAGTCGATTGGGCCGCCTGAAAATTGACAAGCAGCCGTATGCAGGAAAGACTGGATCTTGTCTTGAGGCATTTAGCCAGATGTCCAGAACCACCGACGATGCAAATGACTGGTTGGGCATCCGCACAGATGGTCCGTACGTCCTCAGCGGTAAGACTGGGATAGATGGGTACTGTCCAGGCTCCGATCGATTGAATCGCAATGTCTGCGATTGCCCATTCGGGACGGTTTTCGGATAGAATGACCACGCGATCGCTCGGGCTTACTTTTTGAAGTAAAAGCCAGGCGGCGAAGGCTTCAACGTCTGCACGTGCTTGCTCCCAGCTAATGGGCTGATAACGCCCCTGTTGCTTGATGAAAAACAGCGGTTTTGAACTTAAAGCGATCGCTTGGCGGATGAATACTTCAGGAATGGTTTCTGCCATGGTATTTGCGGAATTCAGGGTTATGCCAAGATGCCTGTTTCCAACCAAGTCATCTTACCGTCGAGGAAGTTCTGGGTCAGTTGATAGGATTGATGGTCATCGTTGTGAGCCATACCCTTCCATGCTTGCGCGATTTGACGTCGGGCCAAGCGGCAGAAGACGTCGGCTAACTGCTCGGGGCTTGAATCCGATACGTTCTGAGACAGCATGGCCTGGGCTTTTGAGCAGGCAGCCATCATGACGAACAGGTAGCTTCCCACATCGACGAGCCTGGCCAAGAGTTGTTGCTGATCGGCAAGGCGCATTTGATAGCGCAAGGCGCTATGAAAAAGGGTACGGGCGAGTTTATGGCTGGTCTGTTCCACAAACTGCATATGCCTGGCCAAAGGCTCAGGCAGACGATGAGCGAGACTGATCCCTTTCCAGGAACACCATTGTTGGGGATACCAGACTGCGTAATGCAGGCCTGCTCCCCAGGTGGTTTGGAGTCTGTGGGCGAGGCTCTGTCTTTGTTTCAACAAACTTGCCAGAATCCGCAAGTGGGCATCGAGCGCTTCACGTGCGATGAATAGCCGCATGATCTCACTGGTGCCCTCGATGATGCGATTGATTCGAGCATCCCGCATCATACGCTCGACAGGCTCCGGGGGTTCACCACGCGCGCGCAGGGAGGGCGCAGTTTCGTAGCCACGCCCACCGCGAATCTGGACGGTGGCATCGACGATACGCCAGCAGGCTTCGGAGCAGAACAATTTAGCCATGGCGGCTTCGAGTCGAATGTCGATCGTCTTTCGATCGACCAGAGAAGATACCAGCCAGACCATGGCGTCCATAGCAAACGTCGTCGCTGCGATCTCAGCGATTTGTACGGCAATGGCCTGGTGCCTGCCGATCGGTTTGCCCCATTGTTGGCGCTGTTGTGCCCATGGCCGGATGATTTGAAGACAGCGTTTTGCCGTTCCAACAGAAGCAGCAGGAATTGCGATACGACCCGCATTCAATGTGGTTAATGCCAGCTTCAAGCCGAGTCCCAGTCCCCAAAGGATGTGGGACTTGGGTATTCGGACGTTGTGAAAACGCAGGACGCCGTTTTGGATCCCTTTCAGACCCATGAAGTCGCAACGGTGTACGACTTCAAACCCGGGCATGGATCGCTCCACGATGAAAGCCGTGATCTGTTTGCGCTCCTTGCCCCCGATTGTAACAGAAGGTGTCCTTGCCATGACGATGACTACCTCAGCCACAGGACCATTGGTACACCAGAGCTTTTCTCCGCTGAGCAGATAGTATTGCCCATCTTCAATGGGGGTCGCTGTCGTCATCATGTTGGCCGGATCTGACCCGACTTCTGGCTCCGTCAAAGCAAAGGCAGAGATCGTTCCGGCAGCCAGCCGCGGCAGGAATTGACGTTTCTGTTGCTCCGTTCCAAAGAGCATGAGGGGTTGGGGGGCGCCGATGCTTTGATGAGCACTGAGCCAAACCGTCGTGGACCCACAAAAGCTTCCCAGAAGGGCGATCACCCGATTGTAATTGGTCTGGGACATCTCTAGCCCGCCGTATGCCTTCGGAATCTTCATTCCGAAACATCCCAGCCGCGCGAGCCCCTCAATGACCGTGGCGGGGATTTCTCCTGTTCGATCGATTTCATCAGGATCCACCGAGGACTTGAGGAATGCGCTCAACTCGGCGATGAAGGTGTCGCCGATCTGGCGGTCCTGAGGATTTTGTTCAGGATAGGGAAAGATAATATCCGTGCGTACTCGTCCCATAAACAAATCGGCAACGACGCTGGGATAGTGCCACTCTGTTTGTCGAGCCGCCTCTGTTACCTCAAGCGCTTCAGGGGATCCTGACCGAAGCAACGGATGAGAATCTGGAGTTGGATTCATCAATGAGTCTGACGGATTGGAGATACCAAACGAGCGGTTCGTGACGCTGGACAGATAACGTTTCCTGGGGCGCCCTTAATAAAATCGGTGATGTTGTCAGCGGTGGTGTCCAGGATTCGTTGGAGCGCTTCCCGGCTGTCGAAGGCAATATGGGGGGTGATCACCACGTTTTCTCGGTGCAAGAGGATATGGTTTTTCAATGCCGTGGCCAGTTTCTCTTTGGGAAAATCCTTGGAAAGCAATTGGTGCTCTTCTTTCACCAGCTCTTCGCCTTCCAATACATCCAGTCCCACGCCGCTGACGATTCCTTCGTCCAAGGCCCATACCAAAGCATCTGTGTCAATGAGCCCTCCCCGCGCGGTATTGATCAAAAGCGATCCCCGTTTCATCAAGGTGAAGGTCTTGCGATTCATCAGATGGTGAGTCGCTAAGGTATAGGGCACATGAAGGCTGACGATGTCTGAATGGCGCAGCAAACTTTCGAGAGAGGCATAGCCAAAATCGAGGACTTCACTCAGAAAGGGATCCCTTCGAATATCATGGACCAAAACGTCCATGCCAAACCCCTTTGCCATCTTGATGACGTGCAAGCCGATGTGACCACTGCCCACCACGCCCAGGGTCTTTCCTTTTAAATCGAATCCTTGCAGCCCTTCCAAAGAGAAATCCCCTTTCATAGTCTTGATATAGGCTTTATGGATGTTGCGGGAAAGAGCCAGGATCAATGCAAAGGTATGCTCGGCCACAGTATTCTCTCCGTACGAGGGTACGTTGGAAACCGCGATGTGGCGTTTCTGACAGGTGGCTATGTCGATATGATCGAAACCCGTGGAGCGCGTGGCGATGAAACGCAACCGAGGAAGGCGGCGAAGGATAGAAGCACTGAGGCGGGAGTAGATGAACACGGAAAGAATTTCGGTGCCTGAAGCGATTCGTAAATTGTCTTCCGTGAGCGGATCAGGAATGCACTGGATGCTCAGCCGCAGGCGTGCCAAGGCACTGGCAAGAAACCGGCGTTCCCAAGAAGCGGTTTCGAAAAACACGGCTTTCATGATGGGATCGTCTCAGCGATCCTTGAATTGGGGCTGGCGTTTTTCACGGAACGCCCGGAGGCCCTCCCGACTGTCTTCGCTCTGCGCAACCACGCCAAAGGCCTCTGCTTCCAGAGCCAAGCCATCCTCCAACGAACGATCTGCTCCCTTTTCAATAGCGCGTAGCGATTGGGTTACGGCAACCATGCCTTTCGCTGCGATTTTCCTTGCCAGATCCTTGGCGGCTTTGAGGACTTGACCCTGAGCGACTACGAGGTTTACCAATCCCACACGGTAGGCTTCCTGTGCGGAAAATAGGTCGCCGGTCAGAATCCACTCAATCGCTTTTGCCTTTCCAATCAGGCGAGGGAGTCGTTGGGTCCCTCCCCATCCCGGTATAATGCCTAGAGTGACTTCGGGTTGGCCGAATCGGACACGGTCTCCGCTGATTCGTAAATGGCAGGACATTGCTAGTTCCAGTCCTCCTCCCAGACAGACTCCATTGATCGCGGCAATCACGGGTTTGTCCGACCGCTGTAATTTCAGAAAGACCGATTGGCCCAAGGATGCCATTTGCTTGGCCTCATCTACCGAAGCAATCTGACTCATTTCTTTCAAATCAGCACCGGCCACAAAAGCCAGCGACCCTGCGCCGGTGACGATGATGACTTTGCTTGCGGTTTCCGTTTGAAGGCTGTCTAACGCCTGCCCGAGTTCGTTTAACGTCTGCCGGTTCAAGGCGTTGACCGGACGATGATCAATCGTCACAATTCCCACCCGATCTTCCACGGTTACTTTCACACATTCTCCTGAGTTCAAGGCTGTCATGTCATAGGGTCCACGTTTTATTTCGGATTTAGGATGGCAAATTGCGGATTGAAAAGAAATCAAGAGTCATGGGTAGTCAAAGAAGCCTTTCTTTGTCTGTTTGCCTAGATGTCCGGCAGCTACCTTTCGCTTCAACAAAGGCGACGGCCAGAACCGATCCCCGAATAGCTGGGTCAAGCGCTCCAGTTCCGACAGGACGTTTTGCAGCCCGATTTCATCGGCGTAATGAAGAATGCCTCCCTTGGATTGGGGAAAGCCTAATCCTGCGATCACAGCAAGATCGACGTCAGACGCTGTGCAGACTTGTTCTTCCAGACAACGGATAGCCTCGTTGATCATCGGCAGGATGAGTCGTTTGGCTGAATATTCCTTCGGTCCGCGCCAGGAAGCTTGGAGTTGTTGCAGGATGCCTTCTAGCTGTGGATCGGACTCAGCCGAGCGCTCGCCATAGAGATAGAAGCCAGCACCTGATTTCACGCCATAACGCTTCAGGGCGGCAAGGCGTTCCCAGATCGCCGCCGGACGCATCCGTGGACCGTAAGCGTCCTGGAGGATGTTCACCACTTCACGGCAGACGTCAAAACCCAGGCTATCGACCAAAGTAAAGGGCCCCATGGGAAACCCGAAAGCAACGATGTCCTCATCGATCTGGCGAGAGGAAGCAGCCCCCTCCTGAACACAGTAGGCGGCTTCATTGAGATAAGGCATGAGGATACGATTGACGAGAAAACCGGGGCATTCATTGACACGGATCGGTATCTTACGCAGGCTCTCGGCAAAAGTCATCACATCCGCAACCGTTTCATCGGAAGTCTCCAAGCCGGGAATCACCTCGACGAGTTTCATGATATGTGCGGGGTAAAAGAAGTGCATGCCGATTACTTTGTGCGGACGCTTGGTCACGCTACCCAATGCACAGATCGACAGCGAGGAGGTGTTCGAGGCCAAGATGGCCGCTTCGGGGCTTTTTGCATCCAACTCTCGGAAGATCTGCCCTTTGAGATCGAGCCGCTCCGGTACCGCTTCGATGACGAGATCAACATCTTTAAACGCTGCGTAGTCTGTCACGCCAGTGACTAGACTGAGTTTCTGCTCCATCTCATCGGCGGTCATCTTTCCTCGATCCACACGCCGTTTGTAGATGGAACGGACCACCGATAGCCCCTTATCGACCAAGGGCTGGTTGATATCTTTTAAGAGAACCGGGATTCCACTGAAGCTGATCACTTGAGCGATCTCAGCACCCATCGCCCCGGCACCCACCACAGCAGTCTTGTAAATATACATCGATATCTCTTAGATTTTCTCAAACACGATTGCTGCCCCCTGCCCTCCTCCTACGCAGGCGGTAGCCACACCGATCGAGAGGTTGCGTCGTTTCATTTCATGGAGCAGCGTCACGACGATACGCGTCCCGGTAGCACCTACAGGATGGCCCAGGGCGATGGCACCGCCGTTGACGTTGGCAATGTCACGACTGAAATTCAACGCACGCTCACAGGCCAGATAGGTTGCGGCAAAGGCCTCGTTGATCTCAATAAGCTGCACGTCCTTCAGGCTGAGGCCGGCTTTCTTCAATGCTAAAGGTACGGCCAAGGTGGGGCCCAAGCCCATACGTTCCGGTTCAAGAGCTGCAAAGGCGTAGGATCGCACACGGGCAAGAACCGTGTAGCCACGGGCCTTCGCTTGGTCCTGCGTCATGATCAGAACCATAGCGGCTCCATCTGCATTGAAACAACTGTTGCCGGATGTCACTGAACCCTGTTCTTTGAATACCGGAGGATATTGACTCAAGAGTTGCTCATTCAATCCAGGGTTGATCCCTTCGTCTTGCGTGAAGGGTTCAGAAGGCAGTTCCCTACCCATGGCGCGTTTAGGAATAAGGACAGGGACTAACTCTTCTTTGAATCGTCCTTCCCGTGTGGCCCGGTAAGCGCGCTGGTGAGACAAAACAGCAAAGCGGTCCTGCTCCGCACGCGAGAGGGAGAACTCTTGAACAAGGTTCTCTGCTGTCTGACCCATGATTTGGCCGCAGATGGGATCGGTCAGCCCTTCCCAGATGGTATCCACCATTTCCGAGTGGCGCAGGCGCTTGCCCCAGCGCAGGTCCCGGCTCACATAGGGAGCTGCACTCATACATTCGGCTCCCCCTGCGATTTGCACGTCACGTTCCGCGCAGGCGATATTCTGACAGGCATTCACAATGGCTTGTAACCCTGAGGCGCAATTGCGCTGGACGGTATAGGCCACTACGGCATGAGGAATCCCTGCTCGAAGGGCAATGACTCGCGCTAGGTTCGGGGCATCCGATGCCTGTCCCACGCAGCCAACGATGACTTCTTCCACCTCAGCCGGCTTCAGATTCGTTCGCTTGAGCAGTTCACGAACGACAATCTCCCCTAACTGCTGTGATGTAAAATTCTTCAAGGCCCCCCCAAACACTCCTTGGGGGCTGCGGAGTCCCTCGACGATAACAGCCTCACGAGACATCAATATTCTCTCTCTTATCGCCCAGTGTACTGGTCTTGTACGGGCTTGTCAACGGAGAGCTCCCGCAGACCGGCGATGCGTTTGATCTCCGGCAGATAGGCCATGGCGATTTCTTCCCCTCGACGGATGAATTTCTCCGGGCTGAAAAACTCCAGCCAGTGAGAATCCGGTACCGTGGGACGCAAGGTCAGATCGGCCTCACGGCAGGAGATTTCCGCAATCTGGTATTCCATCCACTGCATGGAGCGCATGATGACATCGAAAACCAGAGGAGAAACAGCCTGTATGAGTTCGTGGCGAAGCCAGACCAAGAAGCGGATGGGAAAACTTCGCGAAGCCAGCTGCGCCTCACGCTGCTGACGCCGCTGCTGCAGCTTTTGACGGTGCATCCTGAGTTCCTCTATGTTGGGAAAAACGTTGACGGCGATCACACGATTCGCCCCCGCTTGTTTAAGGACACTGACCGGAATGGGATTGACGACTCCTCCATCCAGGCAAATATCTCCACCAAACCGTATCGGTTTGAAAATGCCCGGGATGGATACCGAGGCACGGACCGCCTCTGCCAGGGATCCGGAGTCGATGATCACTTCTTCCCGGGTCATCGGGTTGGCGGCCACGATTTTTACAGGAATCCAAGTATCCTCAAAAGTTCTGTTCTGGAAATCTGCCTGGAGTCTTGCCATTAACTGAGCACCCTGAATGGGACCTCCGGATAATGGCCCGAGGATCAAACCCATGATGACACACACGAAACTGGCCAGCAGCGCTGTCCAGATTCCGGCGATCGGCCAGACGACCAGTCCCATTACCACGGCGACCACGACACTTACCAAGGGCACCTGCACGTCGAGCAGAAAGAGTTTGTTGATATCCCACGGATGCTTGAATCTCAATGCCATGTGTTCGATCTCTTCCACGCTACGACCCGAAGCCCACAAGCCGCCGATCAGTGCACCGATGCTTGAGCCTGCAATAATGTCGATCGGGATTTTCTCGCGTTCAAGTACTTTAAGCACCCCGATATGAGCCAATCCCAGAGCGGCTCCAGAGCCGAGAGCCAGTCCCACAAGGCCACCGCTTAGTTTTCGCGCAACCCGTTGGACGGTCAGCGCGTAAGCGGATCGACGTTCCTCCAAAAGCTGAGCCAAGCTTTCAATAGTCATGGCATCCGCCAAAGGAAGGAAAGGAAGAGTGAACGTGACCGGACGGCCCAATTGTTCCGCGATCCCCACATCTCGACCTCGCGGCGGACCTCCTAAGAGCATGCTCAAAAAATTCGTTTTCTCCTCTGAATCTTGCAACTGATTGAGAACAACCTGGACGCGTTGCGTGGTGGTGCTCACCACAGAGGTGATTTGATGGATCAGCATTCGCGTTTGCGCCAAATGGTCGGAATCAGGATTAGTCACCACGTAGATGAGATCGGACTGAGTGAGTGCTTTCAAGACCGGCGGGGTGGCTTCGGCAGGCAGATCGACCAGGACGTAGTGGAAGCGTTTGGTCAATGCGTTCAACAGGGGAGCGACGGTGTGTTCTCCTTGGGAATCAGAAAGCAGCTCCCCGGCACTCAACAGCAGAAATCCCAGTGGGTGGATGTCTAGGACATTGTCTAATTGCTCTTCCAAAACTAGATTGGTTAGCGTGGTTTTAATCTCGGACGAAGGACGACTAGACTTAAAACGCCACGCCCAATGATGGGGGTCATTGGTCATATTGACCAAAACGATCTGGCGATTGGTCTCGTGCTTCAGCATAGCTGCCAAGGAAACGGCAAACAATGTGCAGCCTACTCCTCGGGTGGCGCTGGTGATAGAGGCGATCGTCGTATCGGTGGGTTCAGGAAGGTCTTCGCGGGTTCGCAGACGCTTGGAAAGCAATCGGCTGAGGTAGAGTACTAAAGACGGGATACGGTTAATGACTTCGTTGAAATCTTCCTTCTTCAATTCAAGCACCAGGGTATCATTGAGTGCCTGGACCGTTGCCGAGTGCTTTTCTCCTGTCAGTAAAGAGATCTCTCCAAAAGAATCTCCGTTATAGAGAATGGCCAAGGTCTTCTCAACATGATGGGACAAAGAGAAAACACGCAGACGGCCCGAGCTGACGATATAAAAAGAGTCCGCAGGATCCCCCTCGCGGTAAATCACTTCTTCCTTCTTATATTCCACCAGGCGGGTGCGTTTTGCAATCAGGTACAGCTGTTGATCCGTGCAAGCAGCAAACAGGGGGATGCGCTTAAGTATTACGATCTTGTCTTGCCAGTGCGACGACTCAAGCGTCATCGGAGTGGGTGTCTGACGGTTTCGTTAAAACGGCCAGAGCTCTCAAAGACACAGGCATTGGTCACGTAGCCGTTTGGGATCGTTGGTGAAAAACCCATCGACGCCCCATCGCAGGAGCTGGCGAGCCTGTTTGGGTTCATCGATCGTCCATGCATGAACTCGGAGTCCGATGGTGTGCGCTTTTTCAATGCGTGTGGGGTTCAGCAAGGAATGAAACGGATGCCATGCCTTGCAACGAAGCCGGACAGCCTGTCGTAGCGAGGAATCTGGGTAATGACGACAAATCAGCGCCAAGGCAAGACCGGTTCCTTGGAGGCCCTCAAGCAATGCGGGATCAAAAGATGAAAGAAGCAGACGTTTCTTCAAAGACGCCGATGCGATTATCTGCAGGATTCGATTCAACAAGGCCTTACGCTTCGAGGTCCGTTTCAATTCGAGATTGATTCCCATCCAGGATGGCACATAACGAAGTGCTTGCGAGAGTAATAAAATCCTTTGTTTTTTGAATCGCGGATGAAACCAACAGCCCGCGTCCAATTGAGCTAACTTAGAATAAGGGGTGCGTCCAATGTGCCCTCGGCCGTTGGTGGTCCGCTCCAATCGCTCGTCATGGAAAATAATGAGCTCGCCATCAAAGGTCATCTGAACATCTAATTCCACCATATCGGCTCTGGCTTGTGCAGCGCATCGAATGGCCGCTCGGGTACCTTCAGGAGCGACGGCAGAAGCTCCTCGATGAGCGATAATCCAAGGAAACGTTTTGGGGCTACGGCCTATGGCCTGGATATCCCAAGTCCGCCATTGCGCCACGGCCGAAAGCGGTGGGCGGACACGGCAGTCAGCAGCCAATGGGTAGACGGGATGTCGCCCCACGCGAGGCGGAGTTGCCGGTGCCACAGGCTCATCCTGTGGGACCCCCCTTTTAGGAGATGCGTGCGACCTTGTCTGTGCGCTTGGCATACCAGACCTTGGCTGCGGAACCTTCACGAATCGCCAGCTCGATGAATCCGTGCGAACCCACCACAGCAACCAACTTTCTCGCAGGTCCTTCTGAATATGATGATACCACACTCAAGCGGTTTCGTTTGTATTCAACGGGTTCCATTTCAACACCGCCGATTTCTCGGGGCAAAGCGAAGCTACTAGGGCTTCCCACTCCGGAATCGACGACACCGACGAAAACGGTTTTGGGTGGGAACCAGCGAAAGGTGTAGGCTAGCGTAAAGGCTCCTGCAAAAATGTCTAGGGGGGGATTTCATGCGTGATGTCAATCAATCGGGCGGCGGGACAGCGCGAAAGGGTGACTGCCTCGAGGCAGGCAACGTACCCATCTCGCGTCCCAAAGTCACTCAGCAAAGCGATCAAGGGCTGAGATTTGAACGGGAAGATGGCGGGTTCGGGTAAGCTGCTGTTTTGTGGAGTCCCACGGCCAGAGGCCATGGCCCGATGGCGGGGTCGACGCACTCGATGTTCGTCCAAAATTATTCGAACGATTCCGGCGCTGTTTTCTGGGAAAGACGTCGATGGACAAATTGCGCGATGACATTACGATCCTTCGCCAGAAGCTCAGTGAAGAAAATGGCTACGTCATAACTGCCATGTTCGAGGGAAGTCATCCGAGATTCCACGCGCACGACGACTCCAATACAACGGATGCTGGCCGAGTGACTATTCAAAGACAACCCAAACTGGATCGTCAGTTTGGACATGGGTGCAATGAACTTATCAACCATACAACAGACTCCCGAGGTGCTCAGGTTGTGCATCTTCGCCGTGAAATCGGCATTGGCATCGCTCAAGACAATCGATGTCTGTCCGCTTACTCGGGGACTGCTCCGTCGCTCTGGAGTCATTCTGGGCACATTTTGTTGAGTTTTAAAACCAGGCACATTCAACCCGGCGGCCATAACATTTTTCTTCCCCCAAGCAAGTGGACATGGAAGTGATCGACGCTCTGTCCTGCCTGAAGGCCACAATTTACCACCAAACGGTATCCCGTTTGACTGAGTTGGTGTTCTTTGGCAATGCGATTCGCCATGTGAATGGCGTTGCCGATTAAAAGGGTATGGCGCTCTGTCAACTGAGCGACGCTCGGAATATGCTCAATCGGAATGATCAACATATGTGTAGGGGCTTGAGGATGGATGTCTTTAAAAGCGAGCAGACCATCAGCCTCTTCCACGATATCAGCTTTTAGCTGCCGATTCGCGATTCGGCAAAAGAGACAGTCGTTGTCCATCAATGGGGTTAGACTGACGGCTACTGGGCTGGAGCTTGAGAGGCACTTGCCTCAGCGCCTTTCTCTTTGGCTGTCTTCCATGCCCGTTTGTTGTAAAAGTATTTTCCATCACGATAATACCAGGACTTGCGACGCAATCGTTTTCCAGACTGTGCACAAGTAGCGGATCGATTATGAGCGGCCATCGTTAGCCATCCTCCTTCGTCAGTTTTCTGGGTAGGTCACCCAATGGACAGTGATCGCAGTCAGGGTTCTTCCGTTGGCAGTAACGCTTTCCCACTGCGACTAGCAAGGCGTGGAACTCATTATAAAGCGATACGCTGTGTGTCCACCCCGACATTGCGCCACGGCCGAAAGCCTTCATTACGAGCCGTTGAATGGTTTCATAAGTGGCGGTGCCGTCGATGACTCCATGCCGACGAAACACTCTTCGAGTGTAGGCATCGACGGCAAATACCGGTTGCTGGCCAGCGTACAGGAGTATACAATCCGCCGTTTCAGGACCAATTCCCCGCAGGGCTAGAAGCTCCTGGCGCAAGATCTGCCACGGTCTTTGGAACATCCGTGACGGACGTCCCCCATAACGGTGGATATACCACTGAGTAAACGCGCGCAATCGTTGAGTCTTTTGACGGAAATATCCCGCCGGCCGAATCAGTCGTTGGAGCCTGAGAATCGGCAATCTTAACAATCCTTCAGCAGACAATGCCTGAGCTTGTTTCAACTGACTGATCGCCCGTTGGACATTACGCCAGTTCGTCGCCTGCGTCAGGATGGCACCAACCATCATTTCAAAAGGGCTCTTGGCTGGCCACCAGTGTTGAGGCCCAAAGGCTTTTGCGAGTCGCTGATAAATGACGGATACCGATACTGCTTTCCGGTTTTGGCTCGGCATTTCTAACGGTTCAATGAGAGCACAAGGCCTTCTCTACTGCACTGCCATGCATGATCGGTTTAGTTTGTTCGCTTTCTCAAAGGCTCAAAAACCAATGGTAAGCAAGCGCTAAGGACAGCCCGATGGTCAGACCAAGCAAAAGATCCGTGATCCGAGGATTAAAGATGGGAAACACGATACTTCTCCTAATGATGATGCGTTGATACAGGGTATGCACTCAGAGAGATTAGTGTAGCGAATCTCATCGACGAGGGTCAAGTAGAATTTATCGAAAAAAGAGGCTGCCCTTGCGCCTGGGCAGCCCCTGTGCGTTAATTGCCTGTTCCTGGGATTAAGTAATCACTTTGAAGTAACGCAACCCAAGAACGATCGAGAGCACAACGAGCACGAGTTGATATTGAGCAAGGGGATGATAGAGCCCGATCAATCCCCCTAGTACAATGCCTGTGAAGATATCCACCATACGTTCGTGTTTTAATCCCTTCATGGTCTCAATCACCTCCTTCTTGTAGACTTTTGTCTAGATCTAAAACCCCGTTCATCCTCCTAGTGAACGGTTGACAGCCAGAATAACTATACCACAGTCTAGTTATTTTTTCAAATATTACTTAAAATATGATTAATATACAGACATATGTTGCCTTATTTTAACCCTGATGACCCAGAGTCTGACGGAGTCAAGACTGCGCCTAGTACTGTGTCATGGTCGATGTGTCATGAGTCATGGAAAGCAAAAGGAGCACTTTGGCCATGCTTGAGATGGCTGTTTATTTTCTGCTTTTTCATGACACATGACACAATATCGACAAGAGGCGGACGAGTCAGGGCCATCGCATCTAAATTTGTAGGAGGATCTGCGCAAGGTGGTCCGTATCACAGGCGGCACGCAGACGTCTGACCTTGATGCCGTCTTTGCGTGAGGTTTCGCGCTTCAGGAGATTGAGAGCCACACGCCGCAGGAGAGCGAGATTTTCTGGGACATGCTGTTTGCGGACCCGAGAGAGATTCTCACCGAAGCACACATCGAAGGTCCAGTGCAGAGCGTTTTCGATGGACCAGTGTGCACGCACCGCTTCGGCAAAGCGCGGCAGCTCAGTCTCTGGCAAGCTCAAGAGGTAGTAACGTCGTTGGGTCTGAGTAGAGCCGTTAGCCGTCTGTTGAGCTTCGACCATGTCGTGACCCAATCATCGAGGCAGGTGCGGACTTCCTCAAAGGCCGTTTCGTGATTGCCTTTGAGTGCCAGGACATAGTCGGCCTTCGCCGTGGTGATATCCTGGGCGATCGATTTTTGGGTCCCCAGCGCATCGATGGTGACAATACATCCTGCCAGATCGAGCAGTTGCAGCAAGTGCGGGATGGCAGTGATCTCGTTGGAGTGCTCGGCACTCTTCATCTGGCCCAGGACCACTCGATTCTTGAAGGCCCAGGCACTCACCAGGTGCGGTGCTCTCCAGCTGCGCGATCGAACGAACGCCGCAGCGTCTTGCCATCGATGGCCACCCCGTCGCCATCGGTAGCACTGCTGATGTATCGAATCCAATAGAGGCAGCACTGTTGAAATGCGCGGGGATCCAGTAAAGCAAAGACGCTGCCAAAGGTATCCTGTGAGGGAATCCCGTTGGGCAACTTGAGGAGCCCTCGAAGCCAGGCCTCCTTGGCCTTGCCGAATTCCTCCACCTCCACCCAAGAATCGGCTCCGCAGATTATGGCGCAGAGCGCGATCACAATAATCTCCAACAGGTCATGGCGTTTGGTACGGTCAATCCTCGGGTCTTTCAATGATTGAGAAGTGATGGAAGATATCCGCTGGAGAGCGCTGGAGCATCGCACCTGCTCTCTGGTCTGTCATCGCAAAGAAGCTATTATCGCAACTCCTTTTCGCTAGAGAAAGTTAAGATGCGATGGCCTTGGCGGACGAGTTACATTTGCTTGACAGGACTTGGTGATGCGCTACAATGTTGATAATTTTCCTCACTCACTGCACCCCGCCGTCGGGCACAGGCCTTAGGCCATGAGCCCAGTTGGCTGGATTCAACGAGCCGGGGGGTGGGATGTCGCCCCACGCGGGGCGTGTTCTTGGATGTCACGGGCTTACCCGTGGGGCTCCACAAAACATGTATCTTGACTTCCTAGGCTTGAAGGAAAAACCCTTCACCATTACGGCCGACCCCGCGTTTGTCTTTCTTTCCAAAAAACACCGCGAAGCCCTCTCCCACATGATCTATGGTATTCGGGAACGAAAAGGATTTGTCGAGATTACGGGGGAGGTCGGGACCGGTAAAACGACTCTCTGCAAGATGTTGTTGCGCCAACTGGAGCCAACTACAAAAACTGCTTTGATCCTTCATTCCAACCTTTCGGAGCTCCAGTTGCTCCAAACCATCGTTCAGGATTTTGGTCTGAATCCGATGCGTCCGACTCGTGTGAATCTCTTTAACCAATTAAACCAATTTCTGTTGGAACAAGCGGCTGTAGGACACAATATCGTTCTTGTCTTAGACGAGGCACAGAATCTTAGCCTCAGGCTTCTCGAGCAGATTCGGATGCTTTCCAATTTTGAAACCGATAAAGAAAAATTAATCCAGGTAATCCTGGTAGGCCAACCGCAATTGCGAGCAAAACTTGCCCAACCGGCCTTGGAACAGCTCCGTCAACGAATTGGGGTGCGCTATCATATCACCCCTTTAGACTTGGATGAGGTGGCTACCTACATTGGCCATCGTCTTAAAATTGCTGGGTCCAATGGTTCTCTGGATTGGACGTCGGAAAGTATCGATGAGGTGTACCGTTGCTCTAAGGGAATTCCGCGATTGATCAATCTGATCTGCGACCGCACGCTGCTTGCCTGTTATGTATTTCGAGTCAAGCGAGTGGATCGGGAACTGGTCAAACGCAGTTACCAAGAATTAGAGGGAAGGGTGCTTGAAGGATAGTGTGACAGAAGCGACCCACGGGCAGGCCCGTGCTCTTAAAAGGAGGATTCCATGAGTTTGATTGAGGAAGCCCTGCGTCGGTTGCAGGATCCAAATCCCAACGTGCCTCAGACAGAACCCGCAAAGAGCAAAACTCAATCGGTTCCTCATCATGACATCCCCACTCATCCTTCCTGGTCTGTGAGCTCAACGTCTCTGGGAAGGCTGCCAGATCCTTCAATCTTAAAACCGAGTAGGGTCCCTGTATTTGTGGGAGGACTTATCCTAGCATCGATGTTAGTGTTGCTCATTGCGGGGGCTTTCTGGATAGGGCGGGTATTGGGGCAGCAGCACTCGCAAGGCAATGCACCACAAGCAGAAACTACACTCATGGCGATTTCCCCTTCCGTAGGTGCGACACAACCGGCCTTAACGCTGGATGGTAAACGGGAACAAGCAAAGGCGCTGGAAGATCCGGCTAAAGGAAGTTCCACCCCTTCCATCACCGAGCGTCCCTTTCGGATGAGCACGTCGTCACGTAAGGCTTCAGACCGTTCTTGGATTCTAAATGGCGTGATGGAAGGTCGGGGGCAACCTTATGCGATGATTAATGGGACGATTTTGGGTATCGGAGATCGTATTGGGGATGCAACTCTACTGAATATTGCGGATGGTTCAGTGATTTTGCGGGAAGACAATGGAGGGGAAACTACCCTAAAGGTTACTCCATAACTCCTCAAATTATGGGAGATGAATTTTATAAATTCTATTTCCTTCCGCGCATCTTTCCTGTCCTGAGATAGTTAGCCAGAACCCTTCGGACGACTTTATCAGGGACATTCTCTGTCACCACTACTTTACCGATGCGAGTTGGCAAGACCCACCGAGGCCGTCCATGAATGAATTTTTTATCATACTCCAGCGCCTGAAGCACGCAGCGATGATCGACATTTTCGGCGACGGTGGGTAGGCCAGCGCGGCGGATGAGTTGAGCCAGGCGTTGAAAGTCCGATTCGGGGAGAAGTTTCAATTGGACACTGATGTGTGCCGCTGCACACATCCCTATGGCAATGGCTTCTCCGTGCGTCCACCGACGGTAATGGGTAGCAGCTTCCAAGGCATGTCCCAAGGTATGGCCGAAGTTGAGGTGGGCACGCAGATCCGATACCTCTCGTTCATCCCGTGAAACCACTTGGGCTTTGATCGCGCATGAACGCGCCACCATGAACTGGAGAGCTTGGGCCTGAAGCGAAAGGCACTCTTCGAGGTGCTTTTCTAGGAAAGAAAACAAGCGGGGATCTGCAATCACCCCGTATTTGATGATTTCGGCGAGGCCCGACTGACGTTGACGCCAAGGCAGGCTCTGAAGGATACCGAGGTGGTTGTACACAAGGCGCGGTTGATAGAAACAACCCACCAGGTTTTTGGCAAAAGGAAGATCCACCCCGACCTTTCCACCGATTGCTGAGTCCACCTGAGCCAGAAGCGTCGTAGGCAGTTGGACGTAAGGAATTCCTCGACGAAATACCGCAGCCACAAATCCTGCCAGATCGCCGATAACCCCTCCCCCGAAAGCAAAAAGCACCGGAACGTGCATCCGGGCTTGATGGGAAAGCGCTTCGGTCAACCGCCGCGCCATAGCCAAAGATTTGGAAGACTCCGATTCAGGGACACAGAGGCTGTGGAGGGTCCATCCGTTGTCCTGAAGAGGGCCAAGCAATGCTCGTGCGTAGCGTCGAAGCAGTCGAGGATGTGACACTACCCATCCTTGTTTGGAAAGCGACAAGGATGACAGTTGTGTCGGCAGTTGCTTATAAGAATCCGAGATGAAAATTGGATACGAGCGCAACCCCAAGGATACAACGATGGGCTTTGCCACTAGGGACATCGAGTTATGAGATCTTCGCTTCAGCGAGCAAGTAACGGGGAATCGTGATGGAATCCACCTGCAACTTTCCCGTGTGTGCTGGCCCTTGTTGGATCAGGCAGCCTTTTTTAGGTAAACCAAAGGTAACGGTCAGATTCGCGTTGACCGCGCATCCCTGCGGGAGGCCTGTGTCTGCGTTGAGTCCGGATGGGATGTCTACCGCGACGATAGGTTTGCCTGAACGGTTCATCCGATGGATGAGACTGGTGATGGGTTCCCGGACGTTTCCCCGGACACCAATGCCCAACAAGGCGTCGACGATAAGACTGCAGGTGTTCCAGACATCTTCCAGGTTGCTGAGAGCCTCAAGGGAGGGACATTCCAGAAGCGATAGGCCGAGCTGTCTAAGAATGTAGGCGTATATAGCAGGCTCCTCTCGCAATTGCCCGATCTTTCCAAGGATAGCGATTCGTAAATCATATCCCCAATTATGCAGATGACGCGCTGCAGCTAAGCCGTCCCCTCCGTTATATCCTGTCCCGCAACAGATGAAAAGGGACTGGTCAGATACGGACGGATCTTCAGAACGTGGGGATAAATCGACAACAGCCTTGGCGATCGCTAAGCCCGCATGCTCCATCAGCAAAAGTCGAGGAATACCTAGATTTTCGATAGCCGCCTGGTCGATCTTTTGCATCTGCTCGACTGAGATGGCTGCTACCATCGTTAGACGACGGATTTCGAAACGTCAATGAGTTTGGAGGAAAAGGGAAAGGTTGTGATCGGCTCTAGCAGGCTGCGGGAAAATACCCATTTGCTTAAAGCTCGTGATACGGGAAGCGGGGCAAGTTTTTAATTTCGGATTTGGGATTGCGAATTGTGGATTGGAAAGAAATCAAAAATCCGAAATCCACAATCGAAAATCGACAATTCCAAATGCCCCCTGTCTCATGCCCCTTGCCCCACACTAACGCCCAGAGTCGATTTGAATGGAGCACTGGTACGGCCACTACTTCGAAGGACTTGCAAGTGCCGTGGCTGATGCTGCAGCAGTGTCCTCAGGTTTTTTTTCCTGAGTGATTGCTTTCCTTGATTTGATCTTGGCCTGCTTAATCTTGGGAAGGCCGAACATCGAACGGCCTTCCGTCCAGTGGCCCTGGGACATCAGGTGACGCACGCGTTCATGTCGTTTTATGACATTCCGCCGTAAGCCGGCCGTGCCTTTCTTAGATCGTAATGAAGAATGGATCGACATGGAAACCTCACAAGGTTTTCACAAAACAGTCTTGATAACGCGTTCTCAGCTCCACTTGCTTCTGGTGAGCGTTCGCCTTTGACGGGAATGGCCCCACGTACAATACGCTATGTCCGTTTCGTGTCATTAGAAATGCAGGTTCTCCTTGGGTCTTGAGCCGGTTGAGTTCTCGGGTGGCCATCTGGGGCTTAGTGTAGGTCACCACTTGAACGGCATACCGACGTTTCTGGTCGTTTATATTGATCGTCTTGTTCGGGATTTCTGTTTGAAAAGTCGTAGGGGCCTTGGACGGTATCGTTAGGGGTGATGGATGATCGTTTTTCTGTACCGGTAATTGTGTTTTAAACGGCTGCGCCGGTGAGCAAGTTTCGGAAGCTTCATCCGAAGGTTGCTGGCGAGTCAACCCCGCCATTGCGCCATGGCCGAAAACCGTAGGCGAGGCAGAGTTGTCGGTGCCACGGGCTAATCCTGTGGGGCTCCTCCCCGCCATCGGGCCCACGGCCGAAGGCATGGGCCCAGTTGGTTTGCTTAAGCAATTGGGTGGGCGGGATGTCGCCCCACACGAGGCGTCTCCTTGAATATCACGGGCTAATCCTGTGGGGCTCCACAATATTCGTTCCGTTCTTACCAGTTGTTTTCCCCGCTCTACCCCACAGGCAAAGACTACGGTAAACCCCAAGACTGTTGCTATGGCAGCCATAATCAGTTGATCCGATCGCAGCTCAAAAGCAATCCTCCCCAATCTGTGTTTGCGCCCATAACCACCTGGCGTGGTCTGCGATAGCTCAAAAAATTCCAATTGTCCTTCAGAATCGGTGGGTTGCATCTTCACTCTAAATACTCTTAGGAGTCGACGGACATTGTATGTAATTCAAACCCTCCCGTCAACCCTCAAACAACTCCGAGGGCTCTTTATGTCTTTGCAGTCTTTGTACACGATGCTCCTGACCTTTGAGGAGTCTGGCGATATTGGATCGGTGCCGGATGATCATTAAGAGAGTCAAACCCGATCCTGCAACCCATTCCGCCCAGCTTCGATGGAGAAGCATAAGACCGATCGGAATCACCAAGGATGCGGCTAAGGAACCTACCGAGACGTATCGCCAGATCAAAAAGCAGATTAACCACACCCCGATGGATATTACGGCAATCGACGGCCAACTGGCCAACAGAACACCGATTGTGGTGGCGACTCCTTTACCTCCCGCAAATCGTAACCACACCGGAAAATCGTGTCCCATCACCGTTGCCAAGCCACATAGAACAGGAGATAACGTTTCTGACGGATCCCAAAACCATGGAGCGATGAGCGCGACGGCGAGAAATCCTTTAGCCACATCGACGATAAACACAAACAAGGCAGCCCAGGGACCTGCGGCCCGCGCCGTATTCGTCGCGCCGATATTTCCGCTTCCCACCGTGCGAATATCCGTATGTTTGAGGCATTTAACGACCCAGAATCCCGTGGGGATCGATCCGATTAAATAACAAATGCCCAAAGCCAAGATCCATCGGAAGGTTTCCATTTAAGAAACCCCCTCTAATGCAAACGAACCTATTCGTGAGACATTCTGAGGAAAGTCCGTTTGCATTAGACGTCGTGTCTCAAGTCTGATTGCGCTTGTATTAATTGGATTGGGATTCCACCCAGTTGCGGGTGTTGATGCAAATGCTTCATCAAGTACCGTTGATAAGGAATCGGAAGACGAGCTTTTGGATGTGTGACCAGTTCCACACGACAGGGATGTCCGGAATGCCATCGGACATCCGTTAATTGCGGCGGGCGTCTACCGACGAGCGGAGGGGGATACGAATTCCACTTAGGTCGCAGGATGAAAAGGAGCTCTTTGGATGACAGCCCCTGTTGGATTACCTCTTTCATCTGCAGTGCCAAGGGCAGGATGCGTTCCAACTGAAACTTTGTCTTCGCCGATACAGCAAGTACGGGAGCTCGCTGAGCTTCCGGAATCAGTCGGTGCATCTGTTTGGCGAGTGAAGATGGCAGGTCGGATCGTGAAGCCCCACGGGATGAGCCTATGGCACCGACAAGTCCGCCCCGATGGGACCGATATCCCGCCCACCCATCGTCTTCTGTACTACCGTGTCGCCCACGGCTTTCGGCCGTGGCGCAATGGCGGGGTCGATCATTTCCTCTCGCTGTTCTTGGGGTTGATCGTAAGTCCCTTTCTTTTGGTCTGTGCATACACAGATCCCACTTATTGAGAAGAAGAATAAATCCACAGCCTGCCAGACGCACTTGGCCGACCACCCGACGATCATCGCGCGTCACACCCGCAGGAGCATCCAACACGACTAACGCGATGTCGCATTGTTTCAAAGCAGTCAGGGAGTGTGCCATCGAAAACAGATCGACAGGATGCTTGATTTTACTGCGATGTCTGAGTCCCGCGGTATCAGTCAGCGTGATTGGTTTCTTTCGGACACACAACTGTGTCTCAATGGCGTCTCGTGTCGTTCCGGGAAGATCGCTGATGATGGCCCGTTCCTCATCAAGGAGGGAATTGAGCAATGACGATTTGCCGACGTTTCGACGCCCGATGAGTACCATGCGACAACCGGCAGTCCCTTCTATGGAGGAAGCTGGCTTAAGAAGCACTGGGTTAGCCGAGGGGTGTTGAATGAGATCGTCCAATAGTTCTTCAATCCCTCCTGCGTGCAAGGCGGAAACGGGAAAAATAGAGCTCAGCCCCAGAGAAAAGAATTCCGGTGGAACCGTAAGGTTGTGATCTTGCTTGTTGATGAGACCCCAGATCGGTTTGCCCAGCCTTCTGAGATTTTCAACGATCATAATGTCTGAAGGGACCAACCCTTCTTGTCCATCACAAACAAAAAGGATCGCTTGCGCTTCTTGAATCGCTTTTTGAACCTGCCGCTGAATAGCTGGCCAAAGGGAATCGCCCGCGGGTGCCGCCAACTCCAATCCCCCTGTGTCGATGAGCCTAAAGGAGAAACCCCGCCAAGTTGCCTCGCCATAGAGTCTATCCCGGCTGGTCCCTCGCACAGGTGAAACGACGGCTTGGCGAGCGCCAATGATTCGATTAAAGAGAGTGGATTTTCCAACGTTGGGGCGACCTACGATTGCAATCAGAGGAACCGCCGGTCGCTGAGTCATCGTTGAGAGGGTATTTCCATGGTCGTCATCCGAGCAGACGAATGCCCTGACGAATGTAACCGATGCCGGAAAGAACAGTCAGGCACGTGGCCAATCCGATTATAGGTGACTTAACCGGTAGCCCCAGAAGCAAGGTCGGGATCACTGACATTTGGGCAACCGTTGTGCACTTGCCGAGCCAATTGGGTTGTATCCCACTCCAACGTCCCTGGACAAAGAAGAGTATGATTGAGCCGGCAATGAGTATGGCGTCTCGGCTGATCACAACCAGGTTGAACCACGCAGGCAGACGCATCCATGGAGGAAGACCATGAATGACTGAGCAACTGATCAGGGTGGACAAAATCAGCAATTTATCCGCGATGGGATCAAGGAGAGCACCTAATTGCGATTGTTGGTGCTGAGAGCGAGCGAGCAGTCCGTCCAGGGCATCCGAAACCATAGCCACGGTAAAAAGGCCTAACGCAACGTACCGGAGTCCATCGCGTTCGGGATGATAATATACCAGGCACGCAATGATTCCAGGAACCAGTAGAATTCTAAATAGCGATAGTTGATTAGCCAAATTCATCGAAATGTAAAGCCCTATCCCCCTTCGGCCGTGGCCCTATGACGGGGTAGAAGAAAACCCCACCCGCATTAACGGGTGGGGTTTTTCATGCAAGCGCAATGTATCCGTCTGCGTGGATCTTCTGTTATCTGCTTATTCCTTGACTCGCAGCTCAACACCGTGGTTGGGACAATATTTTACATTTTCCGAATAGGTTTCCCCACCCACCGGGCAAAATCTTGTCAGACCCGTCACTGTGGTAGTTGCGGCACCCGAAGAATTTCGGCTTTGTTCCTCCATGGCATTTCCAAGCAGCCCTCCTCCTAGGGCCCCTAAGCCAGCACCGATGGCAGCTCCTTCTCCAGCATGACCCGACTGATTTCCAATGATAGCTCCCGCCGCTGCCCCCAAACCAGAACCCAACAGTCCTCCTTGAACCTTCTTGGATTGTGCCGCCGTTCCAATTCCCTCACAACCCAGGGCGGCCAAACTGGCTACAGTAATAACAATGACACTTACCCGTTTCATTCTTTTCCACCTCCTTGTTAGTTTCTTTTTTTAAGGATGACGAACAAATTCATCTTAATTCTAGCACGTTAGATGTCAAAAGGCAACGGGACCGCAGTGCCGTTACCGTAGAGCCCGCAAGCGATTGAGAGGCCAGAAAATACATACGGCCCGTCCGATCAAAAAACGCGCAGGCACGAAACCCCAGAACCGACTATCATGAGAAGACCTTGAGTTGTCGCCGAGTACATAGAAGTGGTTCGGGGGCACTTGAATCACCTGGCGGGTTTTGCCATACAAGCCGTCGTTGACATAATGGATGCTTTGAAAGACTTCTGCTTCCTTGAGGACTTGCCCGTTTACAAGAATCTGTCCCTCTCGAATCTCAACGGTGTCCCCGCCTAATGCGACCAGGCGTTTGATGAAAGGGCGCTTGGGATCCTCCGGATAGCGGAACACGACGATTTCCCCACGTCGAGGGGGCCGAAAGTGGTATAAGAACTTGCTAACCAGAATTCGGTCCCCTTCAATGAGCGTTGGGTGCATCGATCCGGAAGGAATCTTAAAGGGAGCAATGATAAAAGTGCGGATTAACAGAGCTAGGGCGACGGCCCATAGGAAGGATTCAATGTTCTCTCGCCAAACGGAAGCCCGCTGTTGCGAGCGCTGAGCATCGGAGGCTTGCTCGGATGTTCGCAAGGAAGGAGGTTTCGGGAAGTAGGAAAACCGTCTGAGGTTCATGAGCGTGGAGACATCTTCAATACTGCCAAGAACGCTTCCTGAGGAATGTCGATCCCTCCAAACTGTTTCATGCGTTTTTTTCCTTCCTTCTGACGTTCCCAAAGCTTGCGTTTGCGGGTGATATCACCCCCGTAACATTTCGCCGTCACATTCTTAGCAAGGGGACGGACGCTTTGGCGTGCGATGATGTGAGAGCCGATAGCAGCCTGAATCGCTACTTCGAAAAGCTGACGGGGGATCAAATCCTTCAGGCGCTCCACCAGTTCCTTGCCCTTTTCGTACGCTTGGGCCTTGGCGACAATTGAAGAAAGCGGCTCGCACACCCGGCCATTCAGGAGGATATCGAGCCGGATCAAGTTCGCCACCCGATAGCCGATCAGTTCGTAATCAAAGGACCCATATCCCCGAGTCAGGGATTTGAGCCGATCGTAGAAATCGACGAGGATCTCGCTCAAAGGAAGTTCATAGATCAGCTTGACGCGCGTTTCACTCAGATATTCTGTGAAACAGTATACCCCTCGATTTTGAATCGCCAAATCCATCAAGGCTCCTACGGTTTCAGCGGGACAAAGGATGACGGCTTTGACGAAAGGCTCGGCGACCGATGCGATCGTCGCTAGATCGGGCAGATCCGTCGGGCGATGCACTTCAATGACTTTTCCCCCGTGCAGGGTGACTTGGAACACGACACTGGGAGTGGTGAGAACCAAATCCACTCCGTGCTCCCGCTCCAGGCGCTCCTGGACAATCTCCATATGGAGGAGCCCCAGAAAGCCGCATCGGAATCCCTGCCCCAGGGCGTCCGACTGTTCGGGTTCGAATTGAAAAGCCGAATCGGTAAGGACGAATTTTTCCATGGCGGTGCGCAAGGTGGTGAGATCTTGGGTCTTGGAAGGATAGATACCGGCAAAAACCATGGGTTTAAGCTTGCGAAATCCTGGAAGCTGTTTTGCTGTAGGACGCGCAGATTCAGTCACGGTATCTCCTACCCACACGTCATGAGGATTGCGAATGTTAGCGGTGAAATATCCCACCTCACCGGTGTGGAGCTCCTTCACCGGTTCCGGTTTAGGCGAGAGGATACCAACTTCCTGAACGGAGAATTGAAGGTGATTTCCTAGAAATCGGATCCCCAGGCCAGGGCGGATGGCTCCGTCAAAGATGCGGATGAAAACCACGACGCCCTTATAGGAGTCGTAGGTCGAATCGAAAATCAGGGCGGATAGACTCTCGGCAGGATTGCCTTTCGGGGGAGGCACTTCATTGACGATCCGCTCCAGAAGTTCAGGCACCCCACGGCCTTCCTTGGCGCTGACTTTGCTGATAGTGACTTCGCTGTCCTGCAGTAAATGGTTGATTTCTTTTGTCACGCGCTCCAACTGGGCGTTGAAAAGATCGATCTTGTTGATTACGGGCAGGATTGCCAGTCCCCGTTCCCGGGCCAGCATGAAGTTCGCCACCGTCTGCGCTTCCACGCCCTGAACCGCATCGACGACTAAAAGGGTGCCTTCACAAGCCTGAAGGCTCTTGGTGACTTCAAAAGAAAAATCGACATGACCGGGCGTGTCGATGAGATTCAGCACGTACTGCCGATTATCCGACGCACGGTAGTGCAGCCGGACACAGGAGGCCTTAATCGTGATGCCGCGCTCCCGTTCCAATTCCATGTCATCCAGGAGTTGTTCTCGGAACTTTCGCTGCTCCACCGCTCCTGTCAGTTGCAGGAGGCGGTCGGCAAGAGTGGACTTTCCGTGGTCGATGTGCGCCACGATTGAGAAGTTTCGAATCCGTGCGAGATCCATCGTATTCGCGTATCCGCTGGCGATAGTCGTTAGGATCGGGTAGCAAGTGTGATGCCAGACCCAAGGAGTGCAGGCAATGTACGTGGGGACGGAGTTTCCGCGTAAATCCGTACGATTGGCTCTGTTCCCGAACGTCGAAACAAAAGCCAGCTTTCATCACGGCCGATGAGTTTGATACCATCCAGGGTGTTGATCTGCGCGACAGGAATGATCCCTAGCTTTTCAGGTGGATGAGACTGGAGTCTCTTGAAGAGCCGCTCGACCTGTGACGGCTGAAGGTGAAGGTCGAAACGGCCGTATGCCCAACGTCCATAGGCGCGTTCCAGCTCCCGCAAGATTTCCAACAAGCTTTTGCGTCGCATGGCCAGGACTTCCAGAAGCAGCAGCCCATTAACGATTCCATCACGCTCCGGAAGGTAATCGGTGATGCCGATGCCTCCCGATTCCTCTCCCCCCATGAGCACCTTATCTTCCATCATGAGCTTGGCAATATGTTTAAATCCAACCGGCACCTCGATCAGGCGCAAGCCAAGGGCTTTCGTCATCCGGTTGATCATCATGGTGTTGGACACCGTCTTGACGACGGCTCCCTGGACGTGTCGCGTCCTCACCCAATGGTCGAGTAGAACACAGAGGGCTTGTCCCGGATTGAGCCAGGCACCGTCGGGGGCGATGATACCCAGGCGATCCGCGTCTCCATCGTTGGCAATGCCAACAGAGGCATGCCTGTGCCGGACTGTTTTGCGAAGCTCCACCAGATGCGAGGCGATCGGCTCGGGAGCCTGTCCGCCGAACAGAGGATCCGGATCCGCATGCAAGGTTTCAACATGACACTTGCCCCCACGCAGCAGGCGTTCGATCAGACGACCACCTGTGCCGTACATGGAGTCCACGATTACGTGCAGCCGACAGCGACGGATAGCTGAGAGATCGACGAATGAGCGGATACCCTGAAGGAAGGGTGCGATGAAATCATCGTGCGATATCCGTCGGTCTCTGAGTGCTTCCTCAAAGGGTACGTTCTTGACGGGGTGGCGGCCAAGGAGTCGTTCTACCGATGCCACCGTCTGCGTTGTCGCGGAGCCTCCGAAAGATTCCTTGATTTTGATCCCATTGTAAATGGGAGGGTTGTGACTTGCGGTAACCATGATGCCGGCAAAAAGCCGGCGATCCACGACGTAACGACTAACCGCACAGGTCGGAATCGCACCGTTGCTCAAAATGCATCGGATGTTGTTTGCCGCAAGCACCTCGCAGACGCTGCGTGCGAAACGGTCGGAGAGAAACCGGGTATCGTATCCGACAGCAATGGTCAGTGGTGAACGTGTTTGAAGGCCTCCTCGAGCCTGATGCCGCATATGATCGGCGATGGCCTGAGTGACCAACCGTACGTTCTGTGAAGTGAACCCTTCGGCCATAATGCTTCGCCAGCCTTCGGTTCCGAACTGAATCGACGTCATTTCATCTGCGCCTCTCACCCGGACGGTGCTCTCAACGATTGGATCGCATCCCGATACGATGTCGATCGAAACACATAGGTTCCTGCCACCAAAACATTGGCTCCGGCCTTGCGCATTTGCTCACCGGTCTTGGCGTTGATGCCTCCGTCGACCGCCAGGTGTCCCGAAAACCACTGGCGTAACATCCGGACCTTGGGCACGACCTGGGGCATGAACGCCTGAGCGCCGAAGCCGGGTTCAACGCTCATGACGAGAATCAGATCGACCCGATCCAGAAATGGCCTTACGGATTCGGCGTCGGTCTTGGGACGCAACGACAATCCGGCACCTACTTTGGCTTTTCGGATCGTTTCCAAGCTGTTGCGTAACACGGCCGGTTGCTCAAGCCCCGGAGCTTCGACATGCACGGTAAGATAATGGACGCCAACGTCCAGAAACGGTCGCAGCCATTGCTGGGGATGGTCCAGCATGAGATGGACGTCTAAGGGGATGCGGCTTACCCGTCGTATGGCCTCGACCACGACAGGGCCCATCGTCAAGTTGGGAACGAAATGGCCATCCATGACATCTACGTGGAGCCAGTCAGCTCCGGCCTCTTCTACCTTACGAATTTCCTCAGCCAGATGGGCGAAATCGCACGCCAAAAGGCTAGGGGCAACCAGCAGCGACGGCAGGGACGGCATTTTCATTCGATACGACACACGGATGAAAGTTGGCCAGAGAGCGTTTCCGAGACCGGCCCGACGACGGCCAGATGAGTCTTGGCGTTCGTAAACAAAGATCTAGCGACCTTTTGAATATGGGAAGTGCTGACTCGTCGCAATTGTTTCAGAAGGCGTCTGGGCTCGGCAATGCCACCCACCGTGATTGCTTGCTCTCCCATCCAGAGCATGTGGTCCATGGAATCTTCCAGGCCCATGATGAGCTGACCTGCGTAGTAGTCTTTCGCCCGCTTGAGTTCTGATGAAGGAATCGGATCCCGACGGATACGCCTCAGCTCCCGGCAAATGGTCTGTACCGTTGCTGTCAGTTTTCCCGTATCACAACCCGCGTAAATCACGAACGCCCCGGTGTCGCGGAAACGTTTGATCTGCGTGCCGATTTCATAGACCAGCCCGCGTTTTTCGCGGACCTCCCGGAAGAGCCGAGAAGACATGTTCGCCCCCAGAATCACATGCAAGATTTCCAGGGCGAAACGATCCGGATGCGTTCGGGGAACAGCGTACGTGCCCAAGCAGAGATGGGTCTGCTCCGTGTCTTTTTTCCATACCCGAACCTGGGGTTTGCTGCGGGCTCGCGGGGCCGCAGACAAACGAACTGCCGAACGTTCGGTTTTCCCTGCCCTGAAAGCGCGAGTGATCTGGCGCGTGAAGACTGAGAAGTCATCCGCACCGGCGCAGGCGACGAGCATGTTTCTAGGCTGGTACATGCGTCTCCAGTAACGCACCAGGTCTTTTCTTTGGATGCGCCGGACCGAATCGATGGTGCCTGACAACAACGTGCCCAAGGGATGGTTGGGCCAAAGCAACTGATTGAAAAGATCATGCACCAATTGGCCTGGGGCGTCCTCATACATTCGGATTTCTTCAAGAATCACCTCGCGTTCACGCTCCACATCCCCGGGCTTTAGCGTAGGAGAGCAAACCATATCGGCCAACACATCAATGGCTCGTCGGGCATACTGGCGGGGAACCTTGGCCATATAGCAGGTGAACTCCTCTGCCGTGAATCCGTTCAGGGAACCCCCGATCCCTTCGACGTGCTGCTTGAGCGCTTCGCAGGAACGCCGCCGCGTGCCTTTAAACAGAAGATGCTCCAGAAAATGCGAAATCCCGGCCAACTCAGAGGATTCGTAACGCCCCCCCGCCTGAACCCAGATTCCTACAGCAACAGACAAAGCATGAGGCATTCGGTGGAACGCCAACCCGAGGCCATGGGGGCCTGGACTCATGACGTAGGTTACAGAAGGGATTTTTGACATTAGCTGTGGTTTCAGGTTTGAGATCCCTTTTCCTGACGCTGGCGCTCCAGAAATTGCTGAAGGATGAGTTGCGCCGCGACTTGGTCCACTACTTGTTTGCGGCTTCGGTGAGGCAAACGGATCTCGCGCAGGGCGCGTTGGCTTTGCACCGTCGTTAATCGCTCGTCTATCATCCGGATAGGAACAACCAGCCGTTGGCGTAATGTTTGCACGAAGGCTTCAACCTTCCTGGCTTGTGGACCTCGATCCCCGCGCATGGTTAGAGGAAGGCCCACGACAATCATCTGGACGTTGTGCTGCTCAACGAGTTGACGAATGGCCTCTGCATCCGAGGCAGCCGTCGCCTGCCGATTCAGCACCGTGAGACGGCCAGCGGTCAGTCCCAAGGCATCGCTGAGGGCAACCCCCACGCGTCGTTCTCCAACGTCCAAACCCAGGATTCGGCCTTCCATGCTATTGATAAGGTTTCAACTGTGGGCGTTGAGCGAGCTGCCTGAGCAGTTGACGCACTTCTTGAGATGCCTTCGGCGAACAGATCAGGGTTGCTGAAGGGCTCTGCACGACGATGAGATTTCTGACGCCGATCGTTGCCACCAAGTGCGATTCCTCACCGATGACCGTGACGTTGCGGCTTTCAATCCCGACTGTTTTCGGAGATCGACACAAATGAGCCCATGCGTCCCAGCTTCCCAAGTCCATCCAATCGAATCGTCCTTCCACGACGATCGCACGAGTCAGCATGTCCATCACCCCATGGTCAAAGGAGATGTTATCGAGATGGCGATACGCAACCTGGGCTCGATGAACAAACGATTTTCTACCCACCCGATTGGCCAATGGAAAAAGACGACAGATGTGATTGGGAAGATACTCGGTCAAACACTCAAGAAAAGTGTCCGCGGCGCCGATGAAAATACCGCTGTTCCAGAAAGTGCGTGGGCGTCTGATAAGCTGCGCTGCGACCGATCGGGTCGGTTTTTCCACGAATCGGTCAAGACGAAACACACCTGTGGTCAACGGAGTGCCCGCGCACAGGTATCCCAGTCCGCAATGGGGATAGGTAGGATGGATGCCGATCGTTACAATCGTATCATGGGCCAAGGCGGCGCGGATCGCCGTTCGGAGATTCTTGCGAAAGGCCCAGACGTTTCTAATCCAATGATCCGCAGGCATGACCACCATGATTTCTCGAGGGTTGCGGATGGCTAGCGCGATGGCCGCCAGTCCGATGCAGGCTGCTGTGTTTTTGGGCTGTGGTTCAACCAACAGGGAGTTCTCAAGATTGGGTGTTCGCTGGTTGCTGTGACGCAAGCAATCACGGATCGCATCTTCTTGCCCGTTCGTTGTCACGATCAGCCACCGAGCGTCTGGCCAGAGACCTCGGAGACGATCGATTGTGGCTTCCAAAAGGCTGTGTTTACCGTCGATGGACAGGCAGACCTTGGGTTTATTCGTACGGACAAGCGGCCACAGACGTTCCCCTCTTCCCCCAGCCATGATGACGATGGTTACGTGAGATCTGTTCCCAGCCGCTGGTTGATGTTTTTGGGTGCGCAGGTGTGGTTTCATAAGGCTGTCCTGAGTCGATGGATAAACCGGAAGGCTGCTGAGTAAATATCCTGCCGGTTCCTTGCCTGCCCCATGGCTTGGAGCAAAGCGCTGCCAACGATGACCCCATCGGCTACTTCACTCACCGTGCGGGCTTGTGCCGCAGTGGAAACTCCAAAGCCAACGCACACGGGCTTGGAGCTGAGACGCTTGAGGTTGCGAACGCCCGATAACAAACTTTCCGGTAACTGTCTGCGAGCCCCCGTCGTACCCGTCACAGAAACGTAGTAAATGAACCCTTCGGACATTTGGGCGATGGATCGCAGACGCTCGGAGGAGCTGGTCGGGGCGGCTAAAAAGATCGTGGCAAGCTCGTGAGCCGATGCGACTTGATGAAACATTCCGCCCTCTTCGATGGGCAGGTCCACAACGATGAGTCCTGATATTCCGCTGCGTTGGGCAGCGCGGATGAATGCCACAGGAGTGCCCCCTTCTGTAGGTCTGCCGACCATGGGCCTGCCGAATTGAATAATCGGATTCCAGTAGGAAAGGCAGATGACAGGAATGTGGATTCGATGACGGACCGATGCCACGACGTCCAAGACCTTCTGTGGGGTGGTTCCCCTTGACAACGCGCGCATGGAAGCTTGTTGAATCACGGGGCCATCCGCTAAGGGATCGGAAAATGGAATTCCTACTTCGATCAAATCGGCTTGCGCGTCTTGCAGACACAGTAAGAGTCGGGCGGTACTGGAAAGATCCGGATCCCCTGCCATGATGAAAGGAATGAGGGCTTTGCGGTTTTTCGATTTAAGTCGGTCAAATCGCAAGTCAATGGCGTTCATCCCCCCAGATGCTCCGCCATCGTCTGCGCGTCCTTGTCGCCGCGTCCAGACAGACCAAGGATGACGACCGTCCGGCGCTTGAGTCGTGGGGCAAGATTCTCCAGATAGGCGATGGCATGCGCCGGCTCAAGGGCTGGCAGGATGCCCTCGGTTCGGGCGAGTAGCCGGCAAGCTTCCAGGGCCTTGCGGTCAGTGACAGCGACATACTGGGCGCGGCGCGTGAGTTTGTAATAAGCATGCTCAGGGCCCACACCGGGATAATCCAACCCGGCAGCGATTGAGGCGGTAGGAAGCACCTGGCCGTAACGATCCTGAAGGAGCAGGCTGTAGGATCCGTGGAGAACCCCGGGACGACCCTTGAGTAAGGTCGCTGCATGATGTCCGGGGCTGAGTCGGTTTCCTCCAGCCTCGACCCCGATACAGCGCACCGAACGATCATTGGCGAAGGCATGGAACAGCCCGATCGCATTGGAGCCGCCCCCCACACAGGCGATTAAAAGATCAGGCAGACGGCCGGTTTCTTGAAGAATCTGCCGACGAGCTTCCTGGCCAATGACGGATTGGAAATCTCGGACAAGCAGGGGATAAGGATGAGGCCCGACGACCGATCCGATGCAGTAATGGCTGGTTCGGACCGTGGTGACCCAATTACGAATGGCTTCGTTGCAGGCATCTTTCAAGGTTCTTGTTCCCGTACGAACCGGGCTGACACGCGCCCCTAACAGGCGCATCCGAACCACATTCAGGTTTTGCCGCTCGATGTCATCCTCTCCCATAAACACTTCACAGCTGAGTCCAAAGAGGGCTGCCGCGGTTGCGGTGGCGACTCCGTGTTGGCCGGCTCCTGTTTCCGCGATCAGGCGCTTTTTGCCCATCCGCACAGCTAGAAGCGCCTGCCCGAGGGCATTGTTGATCTTGTGAGCTCCCGTATGAAGCAAGTCTTCTCGTTTTAAATAGACGCAGAGCCCGCCGAACTGCTTTCCGAGGCGCTTGGCATCATAAAGCGGCGTCGGGCGTCCCGCGTAGTTCTGGAGCAGTCGATGGAACTCTCGGCGAAACTCAGGATCTTGACGGGCCTTGGCGTAGGCGCGCTCCAGTTCAGAGAGCGCCCCCATGACCGTTTCTGGAACGAATTTACCCCCGAACGGACCAAAGTGTCCTGTCGAATCAGGTAGTGTTTGTCGTCGAGACATAGGCAACTCTAGGACTCTTGCTGAAACGGCTATGATAACTGAAAGGTCTTAGGGTGTCAAACGCGGATCGTCGGAAAAGGGACCTGGAAGTCGACGCAAAGACCGATACCCCGACGTTGCGCCTGTCGGGTCACTTCATGTCCCAGGACCACATCATGGATGGCAATGCCTGTGGAGTCAAAGACGGTAAGCCCCGTACCCCGAATCCGGGTGGGACTTTTGTAGTACGGGGTAAGCGGTTTGGGGTTCTGACGAAGTCTTTTGCGCAAAAGCAGCAACTCGCCCAGACTTGCATGGATATCCTTAGGGTGAAATTGACCCCGTCGAACAGGAACGTTGATTTCACCACCATGAACCGCTTGTTCGTAGTTATCGACCACGACAGTCGCGTCTTTGAGGATGCGCGGATCCAGCTCCTGTTTGCCCGGTCCATCGGCTCCGATGGCATTGATATGCGCTCCAGGACGCAACCAGGAGCGCATCACCAACGGACGTCGGGATGGCGTCAATGTGACGATAATATCCGCATCCCGCACGCAATCTTTGACCGTGGTGGCAGGCGCAAATGAGATTCCTTTCACTAACGGCCGCATCCGACGGCAGAACCGCTGGGCTTCTTTTGCCAGATACCCCCACACATTTACCTGCGACAGGCCGAAGACTTCAGCCAGCGCCAGCAATTGGGCATCGGCCTGAGCCCCGCAGCCGATGAGCCCTACGATACGGCTGTCTGGTCTGGCCAAAACCTCAGCCGCAACCGCGGCCGAGGCCGCAGTGCGTAACTTGGTGATGAGCAGCCCATCCATAACGGCTAACGGAAACCCGCTCGCCGGGTCATTGATGATGATTAGAGCCATCACCGTTGGCAGGCCTCGTCGGGGATTCCGTGGATGGACATTCACCCATTTCATGCCGCACGCTCCGGTCGATGTCACATAAGCCGGCATCGCGCGAAAGTCACTTCCATCCGGAAGGCTCAAGTAAACCTTGGCCGGCATGATGGTCTTACCGCTGGCGCTGACGATGAAGGCTTCGCGTACCAACCGGATGGCTGTAGGCATGTCGATCAGCCTGGCCACATCGCGTTGCGTCAATATTCGAGTCCTCAGAGACATCTGACCGATGGAATCGTCGATTGCCGATCTTCGGTTTTCGATTGAAAGCCGTTTCCAGCCTGCCAATCGTCAATCGACCCCGTCATTGCGCCATGGCCGAAGGATGTGAGCGACACGGCAGTGCAGAGCCGATTGGGTGGACGGGATGTCGCCCCACTCGAAGCGGACTTGCCGGTGCCACAGGCTTGTCCCGTGGGGCTCCTCCCCGCCATCGGGCCTCGACCTTCGGCTTTCGGCCCAGTTGGTTTGCTTAAGCGAACGGGTGGGCGGGATGTCGCCCCACTCGAAGCGGACTTGCCGGTGCCACAGGCTTGTCCCGTGGGGCTCCACAATATTTCTACTGGCCGATACGAAAATGGATGACATCTCCGTCCTGAACGACGTAGTCTTTTCCTTCCAAGCGCAGCAGCCCCTGGGCGCGCGCGGCGGATTCACTTGCGCAACGGACTAAATCCTTGGTGGAGATGACTTCCGCTCGGATAAATTGTTTCTCAAAATCCGTGTGAATGACCCCGGCCGCCTGTGGAGCCTTTGTGCCTTTAGGAATCGTCCAGGCCTGAAGGATCTTGGAGGTGGTGGTAAAGAAACTGATCAAGCGCAATAACGTCGCACTTTCTCGGATGATCCGGTTCAAAGCGGATTCCTGGATGCCACAGGCCTGCATCATGGCTTGCCGATCCGAAGGCTCCAATTCAACCAATTCTGCTTCCAATTTTGCGCAGCAGATGACTAGACCCGATTGTTCGTCGGCAATTTTCTGACGCAGGCTATCCCAGGCGGCGCTTAACGCTGTTTCTCCAACGTTGGCGATATAAAGAACAGGCTTCGCGCTCAACAGATCGATGCCGAAAGCCTGGGGATGTTCTTCGCCTGCCAGTGGCAGGCGTCGAATGGGGATTCCCTTGCTGAGTGCTTCGATCCAACGGCTGATGACATCCAGGAATTTTTGAGCCTGTTTGTCTCCGCTTCTGGCGAGTTTCTGATCATGGTCGGCTCGTCGTTGCAAGATCTCAAGGTCTTTGAGAAGCAGCTCGGTTGTGATGATTTCCACATCGCGCAAGGGATCTACGGACTCCAGGGTGTGGGCGACGTTTGAATCCTCGAAACAGCGAACGACGTGAAGCAGAGCATCGACGCTGTAAACATGGCTTAAGAACTGGTTGCCCAGCCCTTCGCCTTTATGCGCGCCTTTGACCAGGCCGGCGATGTCGACAAACTCGATGCTCGTGGGAACCACGCGCTCAGGCGACACACAATTCCCCAAGGCCTCCAACCGTGGATCCTCGACGCTGGCAACGCCCACATTGCGGTCGGTCGTCGTAAAAGGATAAGGAGCCACGGCTGCGTGGGCGTGGGTAAGCGCATTGAATAGGGTAGATTTTCCTGCGTTGGGCAGGCCCACCAGGCCAAGTTTGGATCCCATCCCTTCACTCGCGAATCCGTTACTTTTGCAACAGCATTACGCCGCAGACAATCAGCACAGCCCCAGAGGCACGAGTCCAAGTGAGGGGTTCATGCAGAAACCAAAAGCTAAACAGGGAGGCGACCAAAGGATAGGCTCCTGCGATCGGGGTTACTTGAGAAACCGTGCCCAGTTGCAGTGCACGATAGAAGGCCAGTTGGCCGATGAAACTGGCTAGAAATCCGCCTCCGGCTAAGAGAAAAAACGAAGGCAATCCCAGGTTTTGGATCAGCGCTGCGGGTGACCAAAGGATCCAACCGATCAAAGATCCGAAGATCACGCCTATGCTGCGAACCAATACCCCGGTCGTGGCAGATACCTGGGCTCCCAGCCCCATTTTCTCCATCAACGGAACGATTCCCCAAATACAAGCCGTCACTAGCGCCCAAGACGATCCGTTCATTTTCCTCCTCGTCAACCGGTTTCATTACCGATGGGTTTTACAAAATCCGAGGAAAGACCCCCAGATTTATTGCCTTTGTTGCTCACTAACCACTGGTCACTCCGTCAGCCCTGCAAAACCTCAATCAATGCATCTCTTCAAACGGGTAGGGTTGTTGCCCGGAGCGTTTGTCAAAGTAAGGCAGCGTGGGTAGGATGGGAGCAAAATTCTCTGGATAGGGGAGTAAGAAAGTGGCTGTCTCGTAGACACCAACGACAGTACGGGCCACTCCCTTGAATAAACCGACAGCCATTCCTGTGAAGATGCTGCCTGCAGTGTCTGTCGTACGGTACCGATTGTGGATGTTAAGAGGGATTTCCAGCCATCCACCGAAAATATTGGATATCCCGCGCCCCAGCTTTTCCAAGGAGGGATGGACATTGAAGCGTCCCATCACATCTTCGACAGGATCCTGAGACTCAGATACGACAGGCTGACCGGCCAAGGCCTGGGAGGCGCTTAAACAAAAAAGAGTCAGAGTGACCAGAGCCATCCGTTCGTTAAATCCGCGATGCAAATAAGTCTTTAAACAACGAGTCGCCATGTGTCTGTTCCCTCCTTCGTTTTATAGTAGTTTTATCGGTTGAAAAGATGGCCGGCTACGGTTTTAAGGCTGACGCAGCCGTGGCTGCCTACAATCACGTGGTCTAGGACCTCGATCCCCAACAGATGTCCGGCTGCCACCAAGCGTTTGGTGATTCGCAGATCATGATCCGAAGGATCCGGATCACCCGAAGGATGATTATGCCCTAAGATTACTGCTGCAGCCGAGGCGCTGATTGCTTCTTTGAACAGCTCTCGCGGATGCACGATGGTAGCCGAGAGGCTTCCTGTCGCGATGGTGCTCGCTCGAATTAAATGATGCCGATTGTCCAAAAGCAGGATGACGAAAAACTCTTTCTTTTTATGCGCCAGAATCGGACGCAAAATGTCAGCGGCTTTTTCCGAGCTGTCGATGGCGGGATGCAGGCCATTGGACGTTTGCGCAACCCGTCGAGAGAGTTCGGCGGCGGCTTTAAGCTGAATGGCTTTGGAAGAACCGATGCCATGAACGCAAGAGAGTTGTTCCACCGAAGCTTCTGCGATTCCGCGCAAAGATCCAAAAGTCGCCAGCAATCGCTGGGCACTCATGAGCACCGACTCCCTGGCGACTCCCCTGCCCAGGATACAAGCTAACAGCTCCTGTTCGGAAAGGGCCTCCGCTCCCAGTCGAGCCAGACGTTCCCGGGGACGTTCCGACTCAGGCAAATCTCGAATCGTCAAGGATCTGTGATGCGGCATCTTACCATAGACTGGGGCTTTACAAAACGTGTCTTCCATAGCCAGAAAAACTACAACCCGAATTCAGCATTTTACATTTCCCCTTGCGCTACCAGGCTGCGGAAAAATCCATTTTGGTTCTGGGCTGAGAGAATCTTCGATTGTAGATTTTCGATCTTCGATTGGAAAACATTGATCTGCCAACAAATCGACAATCGACGATTGACAATCGACAATTCGTTGGCATTCCAGAACCTACCAGGCTCCTCCCCCACCCCCACCACCCCCGCCACCCGAAAATCCGCCTCCTCCAGAGCTGCCTCCTCCAAAGCCACTGGTGTCTGATCGAGGAGCAGAAGTAAAAGAATGTCCCATGGACGATGTGGCTTGAGTAATGTCCTGACCTAATTGACGTGCGGAAAAATGGTCCCAGGAACCGACGTACCAAGATGGCGGCTGGGTATAAAGTCCTTCAAAAACCCGTGTCCATCGATCGGCGACGCCCAATGCCAAGGCATAAGGCAGAAACCGTTCAAACAGGCTCGGATCGTTGATTTGCCGCAAACGATCTTGGTCGGTGCGTCGGAGGAATTCCAAGAATCCAAAGATGTGCTCGGTGGTTTGCGCGCCTTTGAGTGTTCGCCGGGGCATGAATAGGCCAAAGACGATGATGATCAGCCCACAGAGGGCCGAGGCAATCTTGGAGGTAATGGTGTCGATTCCCCGCGAATGCTCAAGTGCTTGAAGTCCGAAAAATAGGGAAATCCCTAACGCCCAGCCGAAAATATGATAGCGGCTGCGAATACGGTCGGGATGGCTGTCCAAATACCCAGCCTCGATCAGTCCCTGATACAACTGATCTCGAATCTTGGGCAGTTTCTGGTAAAACACCTCATTGAGATCCGAAAGGTGTATAGAGGTTTCTGAAACGTCGAAGATTCCTTTCAAAAGCATTCGCTCATGCGGCTTAAGATGCGGGTCCTGTTCCCAGGGTTTTAAGCTGACGAGTTGATAGTCCCAGCCCCCGAATCGTTTCGCCTTGATTATTCGAAGATAGCCGCGGACGGCCAAATCGATGACGGTGGCGGTGATGTCTCTCAGGTTAACACGCTGATCGATCAAGGTTCCCAATTCGGCGGGACTTACATCCTTGGGGGGCTCATACTGAACCATTGGGGAAGTTTCCAGACGAACCTCCCGTCCGCGTGCCGACCAGAGTGCCGTCATCAGAGAAAGCACAAGCAATACAAGACCATACATCCAATTATCTTCAATCCACCAACGGAAGATACGCCATCCTGAAGGGGGTTGAACCAGGCCCTTTTCCCAGGCTACCGCAGCCGTTAGCCCTTCATAAGGCTCAAGCCCTTCAGAAGGTTCAATCACCACGTGATCCACAAAGGTGTGCAGATGCTGCGTATGCGCGGTGGACCCGTAGCTTCCCAGATAGGCGATAGCCCTGAGTTCTTTAACCGTGTCTGGCAAGCGGATTTCCCCGCGTGCCTTTCGAATGGGTACCGCCCACTCGTTACCCGTGAGATTCCAATAGCATTCATCATGGTCCGGGAAAAAGCGAACCGCCCCGCGCTTGACCTTGTAGATGATTCGGTAAGTTTGCCGACCGCTCAGTGTCAAATCAGGATCTCCGATTCGGATACGATGGTAAGGTCCCGTGGATTCCGAGTGATACTTCAAAGCCCTGCCCGAGTCGTCGGTTATCTCCTCAATCTCTAGACGCATCCTGAAGGGTTGTCCGGCTCGATCCCTAGCATGAACTGGGATGTCCCGGTAAATACCGTGGCGGGCTTCTTGTTTAAAGTCTGCCAGAATCGTTTCCGTGATCGTTGCGGTCGCATCCCGATGTATCTGGACTTGTGTGTCGAAGCTAGCGATTTCCCAAGCCTGTGCCGAGCCTGGAAACAAAAGCACCCCAATAATATTCAACCACCAGCGACTGAAAATCATGCGTTTGGTTTCTCAAGAAAGACTAACCTTCGGGGCATTGGCTTCTTCCGGGACCTCGAGCTGGAAAAAGTCTCTGGGAAGAAAATGCGTAGTTTGAGCGACCAGCGAATTTGGAAAAATCGCCAACTTCGTATTATAGTCCCGAACCACGGCATTGTAGTAGCGTCGAGCCCCTTGAAGGGCTTCTTCAACCTGAGTCAGGGATTGTTGGAGTCCTAAGAAATTCTCATTCGCCCGCAATTGAGGATAGTTTTCGGCAACGGCAAACAGGCTTTTGAGACTGCTGGTGAGCATTCCCTCGGCAGCCTCCTTGCCTTTGGGATCTTTAACCTGCATGGCCTTAGACCGCGCTTCGGTTACTTTGACGAACACCTGTTTTTCATGAGCCGCATAGCCCTTTACGGCTTCGACGACGTTCGGGATCAAATCGTAACGACGCTTTAACTGAACCCCGATATCCGACCAGGCATTGTCCGCACGCAGCCGCATCTGCACCAAGTCATTGTACACGACGACCGTCCAAATCAAAACCACGCCAATGACTATTCCCAGGATCCACATGGTTTTCTCCTCAGTTGATATTCATCGACGGTGAATCACCCCCTGTTTGGCGCAGAAACGCTCCAGAGGACATTTGCTGCACCAAGGAGAGGTGGGATGGCAGAGGTTTTGTCCAAAAGTAACCAGAAGGTCGTTGTAGATCAGCCAGTACCTTCGAGGCAGGATTTGGCGCAGAGCCATTTCCGTTTCTTGGGGGTTCTTTGTCTTGACGTAGCCCCAACGGTTGCTGATGCGATGCACGTGGGTATCCACGCAGATTCCCGGCTTGCGGAAGGCCAGTGTGACGACGAGATTCGCCGTTTTGCGCCCCACTCCCGGTAAACGGAGCAATTCATCGATATCGCTGGGAACGTTTCCTTGATAGCGCTCCAACAATAGGTGGCAGACGCTAAGGATTGTCCGGGCTTTCGTTCGATAAAAACCCACGGGGTAGATTGCGCGCTCAATTTCTTTCGGAGAGAGTCGAAGCATGCGCTCAGGGTCGTTCGCCAACTGGAAAAGCCGCTCGGAAGCGCCATGGGTCGTCTGATCTTTGGTCCGTAAGCTGAGCAGACAACTGATCAGCGTCGTGAAGGGGTCGTGTTTATAGTAGCTCACGACCGGCTCCTCCCATTGATGCACGAGGCGCTTTAAAATACGAATCACCTGATGAATATTACGATTCGTCACCATTCGCTAGTTTTGATCACTCCAGAGTCGATGCCACCCCGCTCTGCGGGGCGGTCTGAGCCTCTCCGCGGGGTGCGGTTGCATGCCGCACCCCGAAGACACAGCGGAAGGGAAAACCTTCAGGTTTCCCCTCCGAGGTGACTCATCAAGGCTCGGAGGTGTGCTTCCACGCTGGCTCCGAGGGCCTGGAGGTGGTAGCCTCCTTCGAGAACCGATACGATTCGCCCTGCGCAAAATTTCTCGGCGATTTCTCGCACCTGGCGCGTTAAGGCAGCAAAGCCCTCTTCGGTGACAACAAGGCCTGCAAGAGGATCATCTCGGTGAGCGTCAAAACCCGCAGAGATGAGTATTAACTCTGGTTTAAAAGCCTCAGCCTTGGGAAGTAGTTCTTTGCGGAAGGCGGCGATGATTTCCCTATCCCCGCATCCAGAGGATAGGGGAACGTTGATGGTAAACCCCTTCCCTGCTCCCCGTCCGGTTTCCTCACGGCCTCCCGTTGCCGGATAGAAAGGAGCTTGATGAGTGCTGAAATAGAGAACGGAGGGATCGTTGTAAAAAATGGCTTGGGTTCCATTCCCATGATGGACGTCCCAATCGACAATCAGGATACGACGGAGTCCATGATGACGCTCTGCGTATCGTGCCCCGATAGCAACGTTGTTGAAGAGGCAGAAACCCATCGCATGATTCGCTAGGGCGTGATGCCCCGGAGGGCGTACGGCGCAAAAGACAGACTTCGACGAGCCCTGCATCACCTCGTCGATACCCTGTGTGACAGCCCCGACGGCTCGCAAGGCAGCCTCCCAAGAACCCACAGAAGCGACGGTGTCTGGATCTAAATGCGAAGGGCCGTTTCGGCAAGCTTCTTCGATTTTATCGATATACCGAGGAGGATGAACGAGATGGAGAACTTCGGGACTAGCAAGCGGTGGTTCCAAGTGGCGTAACTGCTCCCAAAGGTCCATTGGGCGCAGATGTTCGATGATGGCTTGGACACGCTCCATACGTTCCGGATGCCCTGCTCCTGTATCATGTTTCAAGAAGCTCGGATGAAACGCCAACCCAACCTGCATGTCTCATGTTCCTTGTCCCACGTCTGCTGCTATGTTCCCTGTCTCACGTCCCATATCCCATTAAATAGCTCTTTCACTTTTACTTTAACGTCAGCAGCGCTCATCAAGGCCTCTCCGATTAAGAGTGCGTGGACACCGAGTCTGTGCATGCGCTGAACATCTGTTGCCGTTTGAATACCGCTTTCAGCCACCACCGTCGTCCCCGATGGAATGCTCGGGATGAGCCGTTCCGAGAGGCGAGTATCGAGGGTAAACGTCGTCAGATCCCGATGGTTGATACCGATAATCTTGGCATCCACTCTCACGGCTCTTTTAAGTTCTTCGTCGTTGTGAATCTCAACCAAAGCATCGAGCCCTAACTCTCTGGCGAGCGCTAGATATTCCGATAACTGCCCATCACTTAAAGCACGCACGATCAAGAGAACCGCATCCGCTTGATAGAATAAAGACTCATAAAGCTGATAAGCATCGATGATGAAGTCCTTGCGCAAAACCGGAATCTCGGTGAACTGCTTAACGTCCCTTAAGAAATCCAGATGCCCGCCAAAGAAAGGCTCATCCGTCAGAACAGACAAGGCGGATGAGCCTGCTTCCTCGAGGCTCTGAGCGAGGCTAACAGGATCGAATCTCTCCCGAAGCATTCCTTTCGATGGTGATTTGCGCTTCAGCTCCGCAATCAAGCAGAGTCTTCCCGGCTGGTAGATTGCCTGCCGAAAATCGCGCTCCCGAGCATGCCCCCCCACCCGTTCTTTGAGTTCTTCAAGAGATACCCTTTCCTTCACGCGTGCGATCTCTTGTCTTTTCCTTTCCAGAATCTTCTCAAGCATTGTCAATCGTTCGAACACCTTTGCGTCTTCTCCCAATTTTTGTAGACCCCCTTAGCTTTCTCAAACCCCGCTCATTCATCTCTCATCCGTAAGTAGCGAGGAAGACTCTCTTTCTCATCATCCTGTTATCGCTTATATAGTTACAGAGACTTTCGCGTCTCGCGTTTTCATAACCTATGGCTCAAAACGTCCCGTTCGTTCATCGGCTCGGTTATTCCTGGCCGTTCACACTTTGGCTGTTGGCCTCACTCGTAGAGTGTCACACCTCTTCAGAAGTTCTGGATTTACCTGACCCCCGAACTTCTCAAAAAAGCTTTCGAGATGAGGCATCGCTGACCACGCTCCATATACTTGGTCATTCTCAAGTACGATTTGGGCAATCTCGTTCGCTTCCTCCGGCGTGAAAGTAGCGAACTCCAGCAAAGCTTTTGAGCTGGCACCTGCCTGATCATACGTATGACTCGCTTTTAAAGATCGGGTGGTACACTTCTTGATAGCGCCTTTCAGTTCAGGGTACTCAGACGCTATGCCGGAAAGCAATTCAACACACGTAGAATGAAAAGTGACTGGATGAGTTCCTCGCAAGGAAACCGCCTGACTTACTTCCATGAAACCATATGGGTCGACATCCACTTTGATGGGAGCTATGACCATGCCCCGTCCGACAGCTATACCAGCTTCTTGGTCTGTCCATTCTGACTCATGAAAGCGTTTTGTTAGGATCGGGATGAAAATGTTACAAACGACTGTCAGGTGACGCAGTATCACCTTTTGCCAAGCTGCCGAGGGGCGGATATCCTCGTGTGCCACAAATGCGCTGGCACCGAACCGCTCAAAGACGCTCTTTAGTTCTTTCGCAACTTCAACATCATCATGTTTATGGCTCAAGAAAACATGGATTCTATCATAAGACAACCGTCCAACTACAGGAGGTTGGACAGCTTCTCGTTCTTCAAATCTTTCAAGTTGGTCGACTCGTTTTTCCATCGCTTTATACCAAGCGTGACGGCTATCTCCGGGTGAAATCTCGCTCAACGCAGCTGTGATATCTGTCCTGGTATATGCCTCAATTAATCCCTTGTCTCCTGTTTGGAGGAACTTATGGAAGGCAGCTATTATAGCCAGAGTTTTGTCACTAGCCATTGGGCAACTCCATTCCTGGAAGTAAACCCTACTACTTTACTTCCACACGATACCCCACTTATCAAGGAAGGGTTTAAGATCTTCTCCGCGTTTATTGATATTCAAGTGCCGCTTCGTATTTGTTGAATCGTGTCGTCTGCCCCCACGACCAGGAGTTTTCACCCAACGATCGTGGTCCTCTCGTAGCCACGTATCCACTTGAGCTGTTGGTACGATGTAGAATTGGAGATTTTTCGTCTTTTCGGTCAGGTTAACGAGAATCGTGAAGTCCGCTGTCTTACCGATGTCCCGGAATATTGTGCCATCCTGCTTAACCACCCATTGCCAGTCATCGTACTCCTCGGATTTGGTCTTGACTCGAACCCGTACCATCTGCGTTCCCTTGCTAGCAAGAATATCAACGGACGGCGTGTTTCGCGGCGCAAGGGCGGCCACGATTCCCCTTTTCAGGAGTTCTGCGACAACGTAATGCTCACCAGAATTTCCGATGAGCGAACCCTGCCCCGCTTTAATTCTGCCTTCCATCCTGAGATTTCACCCCCTGAATTTGATAACCTACTTACTTATAACCGTTTAGCTTCTTGAGAATTTCCAGCGCCATCCCTAGTAACTTACACATACGGTCAGCCATAAGTAATGACCGCGAGACGCTTCTTCATCTCAGAAATGCCTGTCCCTCGGTGCCTGGCACCTTTCAGGGCGGCATCTGTCTTACCGCCATTTACCGTCCTCTTTTCTGCTTCCATTCCAACCGCTTTCGTCATCCTAGTTTTTTAACCTTTCGCTGCTCGCATGCTCGGGCTTGAAGGCCTATGGTTTGCCGTTTCTTCTTTTCGAATTAGTCCTGCTTTAATAACCTCGTATCAGGCAATGAGTTCTGTTGTTGAATGTTATTTCTTTGGCGTGACCGAACCTAGTAATCGCCCAATTGCTTCTGTCGGAAGCTTCTGTGCACCAAGCGTATCTTCATCGTGTGGAAGCAAGCCGGAACTACCAAAAGCCACCACTGCTTCCACCAAGTTTGCAAGAATTAAGTCACGCTGTTCAGGAGTTTGTGCTGATACCACGAATGCCTCGATGCTATTTGCAACTCTCTGCCGATGTTTATTGAGTTGGCTCATGTGGATATGTGCCCTCAACATCCTCATAGTAAAGGTAGTAATTGCCCCAACGGCAGATAAGATTACAATTCTAAGAGCCGTCTGATAGACGGCGATGTGCCATTCAGATTCTACTGGTAGCTTGATAAAGATAAATGCGATGGCCACTCCGAAGAAAGCGATGATTGCGAACGCACTCAACCAACCCCATAGCTTTATGTCTCTCGATAGTTCAATCTGAGCTTCCTTGAATTGCCGCTGTGCTTCTTGAACAGAGATTTTAGTCGCTGTCCGTCTTGCTTTCGTCTCAATTTCCTCGGCAAGTTTCTTGGCTTCGTCTATAGCTTTCCTTGCTTCTTCCTTAAGGGATTGGATAGTTTCTGATGATTCCTTTCTGAGTGACTCGACTGTACGCTGGTATTCTTGTCTAATACCTTCATCTTCTAGGAAACCACGCTCTATGACCGCTGCGGCAACGAACGATGGCTCTGTTCGCTTAGCTTCCTCTAAGAATGTATCAATGTCGGTCAGAAAACTTGTCCTTCGCGCGATATATTGCGAGCTAGCAGAGCCAGCCTGATTCGAGAATTGGCTGTGAATTTGCTGAAGAACGTTCGTGATCTGATTAATCGGCTCATTGTGAACCTGTGGAGCGTATTGGATTGCTAATCGGCGCAATTTAGAGAGACGCTCCAACCGCGGCTGAAGCTCCTTTTCGAGAGACTCTTCACCGAGGGATTTCCTAAGAAGCTTTTCCATGTCAACCGAATTTACAGCATCGTCGGCTTTCTTCAAATTATCAAGGTATTGCTGAGATGCCATTTTCTACCTCCTACACGACAACATTACTGTTGCCCTTATACATATTCCCAGTCTCCACCCCACACCTTAAGCATTACTTGCCTCAAAACCCATGACCTTCTCGTCGTCTTTTATCTCAGTACACGGTACCACAATTGAAGCAATAAAACCCCACTTCACCAAAGCAATAGAATCAAACTCTGTTTCCTGGGGCGGTCTTCCATCTGAGAAGACGATGTGTCTTTTTATTTTTGGGATGTAAACCCAAACACCAAGATCATCGACGCCTCTAATTTGCAAATACTGATTTTGCAAAACAATTCCCTGTTGATCCAAACCCAATTCCTGTGGCAGTTTTACGAGACACACGATAACATTCTTGTTGAGTAAGTCCTTGCCTATAAACCCTATTTCAGGCATGATGGCTCCGTTACTTATTTGTTCTCGTTTTTACAAATTCCTCAAGATCCTCGGGCGCAATGCGCCATCTCTTTATCTTAGTCGCACGAATCTGCTTCAGATTGATGAGCTCACGCACTCTCTCCTCAGTGAGGTCCAGCTTCTCAGCGACCTTCGCCACCGTCAGGTAATTTTTGACATCCATAACGCGATCCTCGTTCTCAGTTCTTCGGGACATTAAACACCATGACTGTAAGAATCAATTCTCTGCTGGCATCGCTCGGTTGGTGAAACATGTACTGGAAGGAAGTCTCATGCTGTTTGACGAGTTCTCTCTTGAAGCACGAATGAGTCTTCACTATCTCGGGGACTTGCGACAAGACGGCAGAGAAATCCTGATTCTTATTAAACAGAATTACTGCAATCTTCGTATCCCGCCAGCTTGCATATCTCAAGACCTGGTCTATCGCTTCGCTCAAGCTCTTTTGTCCGTGCCAAATTTTGCATTCCGCGATGAAGACATTTTTGCCTTCATAACGGATCAAAATATCGGTCTTCCCTGAATAGTTGAAGGCTTCACCCGTCGCCAATTCGTAATGGCTGTTGAGAGGAACCAAGAACTGCCATCTGAGGGATTCCTCGTCCATCTCACGAAACGCTTTGGGGCTTCGCTCCATAACAAGTGCCATCCGGGAGATCAAATCCAGAATGTGCCTATACTCCCCTTCTTGGAGGATCGGCTCTCTCGTTACACTACCTTCCTGAATCTTCGGGGGTTCAATCAGAGGTTTTCGCCGAACCACAGGAACGGTGTAAGTAGCCGCATCCTGTTCTCTTCGCTTTATAGGGATTCCGAGACCCTCCACTAAGCCTTCGTCCTTCAATATCCTTTCTTTTCTCGCAACCAAAAGTCGCCTTGCCTCACCCTCTATGAACTTGTTGTGTTCTGCGGCATCGCGGGCCATAGTCTGTAAGTAGCCCTTGATCTGACCGATATCCTGCTCCATATCCGTCTTTATTTTGTCCGTGCTCATATCCTGGGGCAGACCCCGATACCGCAAATGTATCTCATTCCCCACCACGTTACCGCGGATCCCGCTTAAAGAAAAAGAGGACGGGGTGAAATGGAATAATTGTCCATCGCCTTCAAATGGGACAGCTATGGTGACGGAAATACCCTTTACAATATGCGGTTCGTCATCATCGATGATCGCGTAATCAACACGCCCCCTCACATCCATGTCAATGTCTTCGGCGGGATGGGCAACCTTGTTGTCATCATGCAATACTGGTGTTTCTAAGGTATATCTGCCGACCAGATACTTGCACAGTTCTTCTTCGCTAGTTTTCAGCAAGTATTCACGACCCATACGCTGAACCTCGTCTTTCAAGCCTGCTTTGAGAGACTCCAACAAATTCCGAAACTCTCCCTTTTGGTGGAACAGTAATTCGTTACCTGCCATCTCACTTCGTACCCTTTGGCGTTTATAAAACTGTCCGTGCCTGCGCATATTCATTTCCACACGATTCCATATTGCTCCATATTCTACTGCCAGCCGAAAGACAAGTCACCTGAAAGCTTGTCAACAGAAGGACAGAATTGCGTGCGGAAAAAGGCGTGCTCGAAAGAGGGCAATTCACGACGGATTTTTCGTAACCAACTCACTCATAACCGTTCAGCTTCTTCAGCAGCCCCAGCGCCATCTCGCGCCAACGGCACATACGGTCAGCCGTAGGTTTGGACATATACCGACCTATGCATTTTTGCCTTCCTGGGGAAGCTGTCGGAACACGGCTGCAAGCTCAGCTTTGCTTATCTTACCCGACGCCACCTTCAACATGGCGTCCTTAAGGTCTCCCGCCGGATCGGTAAGACTGACATCGTTCAGTTCCAGAAAGACCAACGCGCAGGCTAACGCCGTCCGCTTGTTGCCATCGACGAACGGGTGATTCTGACAAAGATGATACGCATAGGCAGCGGCCATCTCATAGACGTCCTGGTGGAGCCATTCACCAGCGAACGAAGCCTCAGGCTGCGCAAGCGCTGATTGGAGCAGGCCCATGTCACGCAATCCGGCCTGGCCTCCGTAGCGTCTGAGTTGGTCGGCGTGTACTTCAACAACCTCGGCCAGCGTCAGGAATTGCGGCTCGCCCACGGCCAGCTTACTCCGCCAATTCCTTGAGCGTCTTGCCGTGGCGCCGATTGACGGCCTCCAGGGCAGAACGGAAACGCCGTTCCTGCGTGGCATCCCTCAGGGGCGAAATGATAAGATTTCGGCCATCGGTGGACAACTCAAGCGGAGTTTTCGTGGTAATGTGGAGCAGTTCCAGCACAGCCTTATCGATGACCAGTGCTGTGCTGTTACCATGTTGCGTCAGATGTTTCACCATCTGAACCCCCTGTTTGACTGGTTATACAGTGTACTTACAATGTATCACCTCCATTGCGGCTCGTCAAGTGTCGCCACCTCAGCAGCGGCCAGCACCAGCCGAAATCCTTCCGCCAGGGCGTGAAACACCTGGCTGGTGTCGTGGATGGTGTCCGGCTCCGGTGCTTCAGAAAGTCCAGGTATTTTCGCACTATGGTCATCCATACGTCTAGAGGTAGAATTGTTTGGTCATCTTAAAAAATAGAACCGCCACCTCATTTACCGGCAGCCACGGTCAGCATTCCAGGTTTTCCCATTCCGGCAGGAGCAGACGACATCCTTTCCCTCGATGCGCTCGGGACGGGAGCAGGCTTCCGCAAAGGCGGTTTCGCAGTTGAGAAAAACCCCTCCGGTTAACTCGCACAGGGATTTAAACCTCGCGAGATCGCTCTTCGCCTGACACCCTGCGAATGCAAAAAGCACGATTATGAGGATTCTGAACACTGATCTTCCCGTAAACTAAGTAGACGTATTACGGTTCTAGTGTATTCATAATAGGTTACGAGTTAATTCCGGTAAAAGCTCTGCGCTTTCACAGTGAGCTTGTTCAAAGACTCCGCAACGCTCTTAAGCAGTTCCTTCAAGTTTTTGGTCCTCATAGCGTAGCCCCTTTTACATATGTCGCTATGTGTTGCATTATGGGCTGACACAAAGGCTGCGCACGCGATCGAGGAGTTGTCTTGCCTTTCCACTCTCGATTGTCTGACGTGCGGACTCCATGCCCTCTTGGATCGTCGCTGCGCGATTGGAAACGTAGATCACACAGCCGGCATTGACTACGACGATGTCGCGGGCTGGTCCTTCCTTGCCATCCAGAATGTCGCGGGCAATCGCGGCGTTTCTTTCCACAGAACCTCCCTGGATGGCTGGTAGCAAAACACGTGGAATATCAAAGGCTCGGGTATCGAGCGTGGCGCGCGTGATACGACCGTCTCGGACCTCCAGGGTATCTGTGAGTGCTGTGGTGCTGATCTCATCCAAACCATCGCGACCATGGACAACCATTCCATGCTGAACACCCAGTCGGCTGATGGCTTCTGCCATCGGCTGCAATAACCGCTCGTCGGAGACTCCCACCAATTGAAATGCCAGCGCTGCCGGATTCGCCAATGGGCCGATGAGATTGAATAGAGTGCGTATTCCCAGTTCCTTTCGGATACCTGCGACGCCTTTCATCGCCGGATGAAAAATCGGGGCAAAACAGAACCCGAATCCCAACGTTTCCACACAGTGGGCCACCTGCTTGGGTGAAGCCGATAGATTAACGCCCATGGCCTCCAAAACATCGGCACTGCCGCAGCGGCTGGATGCTGCGCGGTTTCCGTGTTTGACGATTCGTACGCCGCTAGCGGCGGCCACCAGCGCAGCAAGTGTGGAAACGTTCACGGTTTGTTGTTTGTCTCCACCCGTGCCGCAGGTATCACAGAGATTCTGCGTATTTGTCAAGGGCAGGCGCACTGCATGGGCTCGCAGGACTTCAACCGCAACAGCTATCTCCTGTGACGTTTCTCCCCGTTTTGCCAGCGTTTGGAGGAAAATCCGCGTGGATTCGGCAGGGTAGCTGCCAGTCATGATCTGGGTCATGACCTGGCGCATCGCTTCGGCGGGTAAGGGCTGCTCGAAGTCCATCCTATCGATGAGAAGGCCGGCGTTTGTGAAAGTCCCTCACCAGGCGTAGGAAATTCCGCAACAGATCCTTGCCCTGTGTGGTGAGGATGGACTCCGGGTGAAACTGCACGCCATATACAGGCAGATGGCGATGTTGGAGTCCCATGATTTCGCGCTGAATCGTCCAGGCCGTAACGCGGAGTGTCTTGGGTAGAGTCTCTCGACGCACGATCAACGAATGATAGCGGGTGGCTTCAAAAGGATTGGGAAGTTTTCGGAACAGTCCGGTCCGTATGTGATAGATTGCGGAAGTCTTACCGTGCATGGGCCGTCTGGCACGGACCACGTGGCCTCCGAAGACCTCGCCGATGCATTGGTGGCCCAGGCATACGCCAAGAATAGGGGTGGATGCTGCGAAGGTTTTGATGAGGTCATTAGATATCCCAGCATCGGAAGGGTTGCCTGGCCCAGGAGAGATGACAATGCTCGACGGTTTGAGTCGCCGGATGCCCTTTAAGGTGATTTGATCGTTGCGCTTGACCACCAGTTCCTCACCCAATTCTCCCAAGTATTGGACGAGGTTGTAAGTGAACGAGTCGTAATTGTCGATCATGAGGATCATGGATAACCTCTAAATGGGATTTGCGCGTTGGCGCGAGTGTGCATGTTAACGTTTCTACCTGTGCAATGGGACAGCTTGAAGCTTGTTAACTCGCGCACTCGCAAACCCACTAACGCGCTAACTCGCCAACACGCTAACCCTTTCGTCGTTCCGCCAACTCAATGGCTTGGAGCATGCCTTTGGCCTTGTTGATCGTCTCTTGATATTCCCGATCGGGTTGGGAATCCGCGACGATACCGGCACCTGCTTGAATATAAGCGTGACGATCTTTAACCAGGATGGTGCGGATCGTGATGCACGCATCGAGGTTTCCGGAGAAGCTGAAATAGCCGACGGCTCCGGCGTAAATGCCCCGATCTTGCCGCTCCAACTGGGCAATAATTTCCATAGCCCTGACTTTAGGAGCACCGGTGACGGTTCCTGCCGGGAACGTGGCACGCAAGGCGTCGAAAGCTGTTTTTCCTGAACGCAGCTTACCTGTCACCCCGCTGACTAGATGCAGAACATGCGAGTATTTCTCAACGATCATCAGCTCCGGGGTGCGAACCGATCCTACCTGGGCCACTCGACCCAGATCGTTGCGTCCCAAATCCACGAGCATGAGATGTTCGGCGCGTTCCTTGGGACTTGTGCGCAACTGATGAATCAGGCGCTCATCCTCACGTTCACTCTTACCCCTGGGTCGAGTGCCGGCAATGGGCCGGGTTTCCAGAAGACCTTCTTCGCAGCGGATGAGCATTTCCGGAGAAGATCCGACCAGAGACAGGTTTCCTAGACGTAAAAAGAACATATAGGGAGACGGATTGAGCGATCGCAGGGAACGGTAAACTTTCAAGGGTTCGCAATCCAAGCGTCTCTCAAAACGTTGAGAAAGAACGACCTGGATGATCTCACCTGAGCGGATCGCTTGCTTGGCCTGGTGGACCATGCTCACAAACTCTTCACGACTCATGCTGGACTGAAAGGGCTTCGAGACAGAGGGAATACTTTGTTTTCTCCGGGTATCTGGAAGGCTTCGGGAAAGTTTCCGGGCCATGGCGTGTATGGTTTCAACCGCCTTTCGGTAGGCAAGCCGCGGCGCATGCGTCTGGGTTTGGGCGTTGGCCACCAACAATAGCTTATGTTGGGCATGGTCGAAAATGGCCATTGTCTGGGTCAGCATCAGCATGATGTCCGGCAGGCGCAAGTCATTTTCTCGATGGGTAGGCAGACGTTCCAAGAATCGCACGACGTTATATCCGAGATAGCCGACCCATCCTCCGCAAAACCGCGGCAGTCCCTCAACAGGCACAAAACGAATGGGTGCCGTCAGGCGTTCGATTTCCTTGAGGGGATCCGGCACATTTTCAAAACGCCGCGTTTGGCGAGTGCCCTGCCCGAATGTTGTGAGATCGACGTTTCTGCCGCTGCTGGTGAAAAGCATCTGCGGGCTGCTACCCAGGAATGAAAAACGCGCGACTTTTTCTGTTCCCTCTACCGATTCGAGCAGATAGCTGAGCCGGCCGTCGTCCAGTTTCATAAACGCGCTCACAGGCGTTTCCAAATCAGCCAGCATCGTCCCGTAGACAGGAATAACATTTCCCTGTTTTGCTAAACGGATGAACTCAACTTCTGATGGTTGAATCTTCATAACAGGTCACAGGTTCTTTGAATTAAACGGAAACCATGTTTGTAAAAGTGTGCGGAGGCGCACAAACGATTCATCCTGGCACCGATCCAAACTGACCCTTTCGGCAAGCTGTCGATACAGAGAAGATGAGCGTGGAATACTGACTTGTTTCAATGCTGTTTCAAGGGCCCTCCGTGGTTCTTGAGGTTTTCTGTCAGACCCTTTCCATAATTCCTGATGTTGTAGCCAATTTCGTAATGTGGGTGTTCTGCCTTTCCATCCTAAGACGGCATCTACCTCGCTTGAATCACTCCATACCCACACTTCCAATTCAGGGTTGATAACGAGCACTTCCGCACGCTCATCCCACCCATTATTAGCGAGCCTAGCTTTTAGATTAGCTTCGATTTCCTGGACACCCGAAGTTTCTTGGCCACAGCCTTTAGCATCAAATACCACCAGTGCTCGCTTAGCCTTTTTAAAGTAGAAACGCAATACCTCAGGGGCTTCCTTAAAGCATCCAGGGTCTCGGTGGAAATTTACTAGAATCTCGTATCGAATGGACCGAATACCCAGGCTTCTTTGACGTGTGGAGATGAGTCCTTCGAAAACTTCTCGTTCATCAGTTCCTGGAACAAGCAAGATAAGATCGAGCGGAGATTCAGCATTCATCCGAGAACGCCTGTTGCAAATAGCGTCCCAAGATCAATGCCTCTTCGCCAATCTCGTAACATCGGATGTTCGCTTCCACGGACGATATCCGTAGCACCTCCGCTGCTACGAGCGAAACAAAGAATTTGCTCAGGCTCAGCAAGGGAGAGGATCACGGGTGAGTGGCTGGCGCACAGAATTTGGTTCTCATAAGTCGATGAGAGTGACTGGAATACTGCTTCAACGGCTCTGGGATGAATGCCATTCTCAGGTTCCTCAATGAGATAAATGTGCCCTGCTTGATTGAGATAGGCCAACAGGGTGAGAGCGAGCAGTCGCAGTGTCCCATCGGATATCATCCAAGATGGCGCACTCAGTCCCGACTGATAGGATAGGCGAAGATAGCGATGTTTGTCCTCTGGCCGTTCTACCGTATCGACCGTGTTCAAATCCGTAAGTGCCGTGCGCACGTGTCCAATCCAGCGTTCAAAACGTTCTGGGGATTTCCGTAGCTCCTCGATTACTAACGGTAGATTGGATCCATCAGGCTGAAATTCTTGAGGGCTTCCAGGAGGAGTAGGACGTCGCATCGCCTGGCTATTGAGAGTCAGACTCTGGATGCCTTCTATAAGTAGATGTTTAACCCAGATAGCCACAGGGAAACGATTTTCGTCCTCAGGCAAGTTAGCGAGCGCTGAGCGCTGGGGTCCCAATCTAAAGGGGTTGTTCCAATCTGTCGTTTCGGAAAAGAAGTAATCGTTACCGGACTCAGATTTTTTTGTCACAACTTTTTTCCATCCTGAAGGGGTATGTTTTCCTTCGGGAAGGACAACAGGTGTGGTTATCACCTGAAGGGATGGAAAAAGTTCACGTTGGTTCTCTTTCTTTTCTTCCTCTTTAGGAGCAGGTTTTAACCAGAGCGTTTCGCTAAGGATGGAAAGCACATTCTTAACATCTAAACCTATAGCCATTTCATACCGTGCGCGTTCATACCCATTGCGTGGAAGTTGCCGCCGTCGTTCTTCAGGAATCTCCATTTCAACAGCGATTTCAAATTCTTTATTCTGTCCCATCCAGATCAGATCTGACAGGTTGGGTGAGCGAGAATGGACCGCTTCCATGAGTCCATCTTTAAGCACATCACCGAGTAGACGGATGACATCCAGAAAAGTCGATTTTCCACTGGCATTGGGTCCTACAAGAACATGGAAGCTCTCCATTTGCTGGCGTACACGGTGTAAACAGCGATATCCCTCCACGTCAATCAGTCGGATCATTTTGAAACTCCTTTGTACACTTTCTTTGGATCGAAAACCTTTCGACTCTGGACTTGTAATCTTCCTAAATGGGAGAGAATCCGAAAATAGCAACTGAAGTATCCGGCGTGGCAGGCGGCGACGCGCTGGCGGACGAAAAACACAAGGGATTTGCCTTCACAGTCAACGGCTATACTTTGGATGAACTGAATGTGTCCAGAGGTCTCTCCTTTACGCATGAGTGTCTGTTGGGAGCGTCGGAAAAGATAAACGGTTCCTGTCTGTAGGCTCTTACGCAAAGCTTCACGGTTGAGGTAGCACAGGGTCAGAACTTGCTTGCTCTTGGCATCTTGGATGATTGTTGGAATCAGTTCCTCATCGGAGAACTTCAAAACCGAAACGAGTTGGCGGAAACCGGCTAAGGCTTTGCCGCGCTGAAGGTTTGTCTTCATATCCGAACCGTCAGTCCTTTAGAGGCAATATAACGTTTCACTTCCGCAATCGTAAGCTCTCCAAAATGAAACAAAGAGGCGGCCAAGGCGGCGTCGGCCTTGCCCTGTGTGAGTGCTTTTACGAAGTGCTCCGGATTACCGGCACCGCCGGATGCGATCACAGGAATCGAGACCGCTTCAGAGACGGCTTTCGTCAATGCCACGTCATAGCCCATTTTCGTGCCGTCTCGATCCATACTGGTGAGGAGAATCTCACCCGCTCCCATTTCTTGCGCTTCCTTCGCCCATTCCACAGCGTCCTTCCCTGTAGGATTCCTTCCTCCGTGGGTGTAGACTTTCCATTCGGATTGCGGATTGTGAATTGTGGGTTGTGGATCTGAATGACGGCGCTTGGCATCGATGGCTACGACGATACACTGAGCGCCGAATCTTTCAGACGCTTCGCGGATAAAAATGGGATTCTCAAGCGCGCTTGTGTTGATTGAGACCTTATCGGCTCCCGCTTTCAACAGAGCGCGGATGTCCTCCAGCGTGCGAATTCCTCCACCCACCGTCAGGGGCATGAAGGCAACGGATGCGGTTTTCGCCACTACGTCGATGAGAATCGGCCGCTGCTCAAAACTCGCGGTGATGTCGAGAAAGACAAGCTCATCGGCCCCCGCATCGTTGTAAGCCTTGGCCGCATCGACTGGGTCTCCAGCATCCTTGAGGCTCACGAACCGCACGCCTTTGATGATGCGTCCGCGATCTACATCGAGACAAGGAATGATGCGTTTAGCTAGCATATTAGCGCGTAGCTATCTGCTAAGTCCCAAGTGCTTGGATGGCTTGCTTGAGATCAATCTGTTTCTCATACAACGCCTTGCCGACGATGGCTCCCATTAAGCCACGTTCTTCCAAATTCTTGAGCTGCTGCAGATCTTTCAACGATGCGATTCCTCCAGATGCAATCAGCTGTTTGGGGCCGACGTCCAAGATTTCTTCCAGCAGGGAAAGATTAGGCCCTTGGAGCATTCCGTCGCGGCTGACATCCGTGCAAATCAGCGTCTCGACTCCTAGCATGACGACACTACGTGCCAGAGCCGATGGTTTCAGGGTGGTTGAACGCATCCAACCTCTGGCAACGACCTGCCCGGCCCTTGCGTCAATGGCGACGGCGATCTTGGAGCCGTAACGGTCAGCAGCTTCCTGAACGAAAACCGGATCCTCACAGGCTTTGGTGCCCAGAACCACTCGGGCAGCCCCTGAGGCAAAAGCCTGGGTGAGGGCTTGCTTAGTGCGGATTCCCCCGCTCAATTCGACCGAAGCATTGCATGAACGGATGATCCGCTCAGCCAGGGGAAGATTGACGTATGTCCCCTCGAAGGCGCCGTTAAGATCCACAACGTGCAACCAGCAAGCGCCTTGAGCTACCCACTGCTTAGCGATGGCTATCGGATCTTTGGAATAGACGACGACTTGATCCCGTTTGCCTTGGGAGAGCCGCACCACTTGTCCATCGAGCAAGTCAATCGCTGGAATAATAATCATAGAGAAATGAAATTTCTGAGAAGCTGCAATCCCAGTGTCTGACTTTTTTCAGGATGAAACTGCGTGGCGTAGAGATTTTCCCGCCACACCATCGATGCAAACCGGACGCCATAATCTGTTTCCAGTATGACTACCGATCGGTCGGCTGGTTCAGGATAATAGGAATGGACGAAGTACACAAAACTTCCATCCGGTATCCCCTCCAGCAGTGGACAGGTCTTTTGCTTTTGCTGATTGCTGTAAATCTGATTCCATCCCATGTGGGGAATTTTAAGGGGCGAGGGGCGCGAGGCGAGGGGCGAGGTTTTTGCACGGAAGCGTTTAACAACGCCTCTCAAGACTCCGAGGCCAGATGAGGCTTCTCCTTCTTCACTGCGTTCAAAAAGCAATTGCAACCCAAGACAGATGCCTAAGTAAGGAACGCCACGCGTGATCGCTGATGTAATCGGTCCAATCAGCCCACGTGAGGATAACTCCTGCATGGCTGCTGGAAAAGCGCCCACCCCTGGCAGAATGAGTTTGTCGGCCTTCGCCACTTCAACCGGATTGCTTGAGACACGGACAGACGCCCCGAGTGCCTCCAACGCTTTGGAGACGCTGCGCAAATTTCCCATACCGTAATCGATGATGACAATCATATACGGGGCAGGGGGCAAGGGGCGCGGGGCATGGGAGCCTGTCCCCTGTCTCGTGCCCCTTGGCTCTTCATAGGTGGCCCTTCGAGGAGGGGATTCCTTTTACCCGCGGGTTGCGCGTTACAGCTTGGCAAAGGGCGCGTCCCAGGGCTTTGAAGACCGCCTCAAGGACATGGTGGAAGTCGCTGCCAGAGAGGACGTCAATGTGAATCGTTAGTTTCGCGGCCCTTGCGAAGGACTCGAGGAAATGCTCGGCATCCCCCCATTGATAAGAAGTGCTGGATGAAAGGCCTCCTTTGGAACGACTGCTGCGCGCATCCCTGAAGGCTACCTTGGGCCTTCCGGAGATGTCTAGAACCACACGCGCTAGGGCTTCGTCCATGGGAACGTAAGCACAACCAAAACGCTCAATCCCGACACGTTTTCCCAACGTTTGGTCAAGTGCTTCTCCCAGAACAAGTCCAATATCTTCATTCGTGTGGTGCAAGTCGATATCCAAATCACCCTGCGCTTGGATGTTCAGATCCAACAATCCGTGGACGCCCAGAAGGGTGAGCATGTGATTCAGGAATGGGATGCCTGTTTTGACAGAAGCCTTCCCGGCTCCATCTAAGTTGAGTGTCACACGAATGTTCGTTTCTTTACTCTTGCGTATTATGTTCGCTTGTCTCATCTAAACGGTCTACTCTCTCGTTTTTTGGACACTGGGCCACTCAGGCTCACCTTGCCATTTACGTTAGCCTGACCTTCACCGCATCGAAATGGCGCGGAAGGCCTTCGATGGTGGTTAACTGCTCCAGAGGCTCCCGGAACCGCTCCAAGGCCTTTTTCGTATAGCTGATCACATGGGTACGTCGGATAAAGTCATCGAGACCCAATCCTGAGAATGCCCGGGCAGATCCTCCGGTCGGCAACACATGGCTGGGGCCAGCGATGTAGTCTCCCACAGTCACGGGTGAATAAGATCCCAGGAATATGGCGCCTGCGTGCGTGATCCGTTTGGCCAGCTTCTGCGGCGAACGCACCATGATTTCAAGATGCTCAGGAGCTAGGCTATTGGCGACGGCAATCGCTTCCTGTTGATTCTTGACGACGACGCAATAACCGCCGGGTATTTGTTTTCTCGCCATTTTGGCGAGTGCTTTGGAGGTTGTGATCAGAAATCCGAGTCCGCCGGCATGTTCTGTTTCTCCCAGAAGATCGGCCAACACATATTCCGGATTCGCGTGGCGGTCGGCAATGACTCCGATCTCAGAAGGACCGGCAATGGTATCGACGTCTACAAACCCAAAGACCTGGCGTTTGGCTTCCGCCACAAAAGCATTGCCGGGTCCGACGATCTTGTCCACCTTGGGGACGGTCTTCGTTCCAAAAGCAAAGGCTGCGATCGCTTGAGCGCCTCCCATTTTATAGATTTCATCCACGCCCAGAAGACTCGCTACTGCCAAGATGTGCGGGTCGACGCTTCCATCCTTACGCGGAGGGGTCGCCAAGATGATCCGCTTGACGCCTGCTCTCTGGGCAGGAATCACCGTCATGTAAACGGTGGAAACCAGACTGGCGGTGCCACCCGGGATGTAAATGCCCACGCGCTCAATGGGATCGAATTTCTCACCCAGAAGCACCCCGTCTCCATCAACCAGCCGCACCGGCTTTAAGCGTGAACGTCCGTAAAAAACCTGAACGTTTTGTATCGCGCTCTTCAGACGCAGGGCAAATTTAGGATCCAAATGTTGAAAAGCTCCGGAAATCTCCGCCTCAGTGACTCGAAGTTGCTTAGAACTGAGCTTGACTTTGTCGAAGCGTCGGGTGTAGCGCAAGAGTGCTTCATCGCCATGTTTGTAGATAGAGTCAACGATGTCCCGGACCCGCTGTTCAATCCGTTGCTTGCGCACAAGCTGGCGCGTACAGAGTCGTTGCCATTCCTTGCTTGTCGTTGAGATGATCTTCATGTTGATTCCAACGCTTGTCGGATGAGTTCTTCGGCCCGTTTGAGGGCATCAGGGACCTTCGACACCTCGGTTCCTCCACCCTGTGCGAAGTCGGGACGTCCGCCTCCTTTTCCTTGTGTCAGGGCGGCTACTTGCTTCAAAAGCTCACCGGCATGCACGCGCCCAGCTAAACCTTTGGTCGTTGCACTAAGCCAAGATACCTGCTTGGGAGATTCTATTGCCGCCAATACCACGATGCCTTCTGTGTTTAGCGAGCGTTTGATGGCATCTGCCAAGACGGCCAAGATTTCACGGTCCGCTTGATCGATTTTTGCCGCAATCAGGCAGACGCCGTTAATGGATCTAGCTTCAGCCACGAGCCTGGGGGCGCGCACCTGAGCGAGCTCTGTCTGAAGGTTCTTGCGCTGTTTCTTGAGGTTTTTGAGCTGCTCCAGAAGCTCTTCAATGCCTTGAACGAGTTCCTGTGGAGACCTCCCCAATCGCTGCGCGGCTTGCGTCAACAACGACCGGTTTTGATGCTGGCGCTGCGATGCCGCTTCTCCGACTTCGGCTTCCACGCGCCGGGTTCCGGCGGCGATGGAACTCTCTGAGGTGATAACGAACGAACCGACGTATCCCGTGTGCAATAAATGGGTGCCGCCGCAGAGTTCTTTGGAGTAATCGCCGATGGTAACCACGCGCACGTTTGCGCCGTATTTTTCACCGAAGAGCGCTAAGGCCCCGGTTCGCTTGGCTTGTTCCAGACTCATTGGGTTTGCGCAAACCGCATCGGCGAGCCGAATGCGGCTGTTGATTAGTTCTTCCACCTGGTAGCGCTGTTCTTCATGCAGACCTTTGAGGGATGAGAAGTCAAAGCGCACCCGCTCGATCTCGACGTAAGAACCCGCTTGCACCGTCTCAGGGCCTAAAACCTTACGCAGTGCCCAGTGAAGCAAGTGCGCGGCCGTGTGACTCCGTGCAACCTTCAGACGTCTTTCGGAATCGACGGATGCGCGCGCCGGATTCTGCACGGCAATGCTGCCTGTGCGGATCGTGGCCTGGTGCAGCAACACGTCATCGACCCATGTCGTCTTTTGTATTTCAGCCATGCCTCGAGGGGTCTCCAGCACTCCAGAATCTCCGATCTGTCCTCCCGCCTCGCCGTAAAAGGGGGAGTGATTCAAGACAATACCCACCTGCTCTCCGGCGTGAGCTTCGTTGATCCACTGGTTTCCATTCCATATCCCACGGATGATAGCCTCGGCCTTGAGGTTTTCATAGCCGATGAACTGAGCGTCTTTCGAGGGAAGATCGGGAATCATCGAACGCACAGATAGCTCGTCGCTGACGAACACCCCCCCGCTAAACTGACTCGCCGCGCGTGAACGTTCTTGTTGTACGGCCAAAGCCTTTTCAAACGTCGCTTGATCGACGGTAAGGCCATGCTCATGAGCGATATCGATTGTTATCTCAAGCGGAAACCCGTGAGTGTCATAGAGCTTGAATGCCTCTTCCCCTGAGAGGGTTTTCTGTCGTAACCGCTTAAGTTCTTGAATGAGATTTTGCAAACGGTTCTCCCCACCTTCCAAGGTTTCCGCGAACTGCTTCTCTTCTTGATACCAGGCTTGATAGATGGACTCGTCATTTTTTAATAAATCCTCATGCGGTGAGCCTTTCATAGTATCAATAACTGCTTGAATCAAATCCCATCTGGCAGTCCGCGTCTTGTCCCGTAGTGCTGCAGAACCCTCCGGCAATCCGAGTTTTCGCGCGAAGCGATGAGCTCTTCGGATGAGCATTCGAAGAACATAACCACGCTGTCCATTTGATGGTGAGAGTCTTTCGGCCAGCAGAAACACGATGGCACGAAAGTGATCGGCCAAGGCCCACTCCAGAATCACCTTTTGATCGACATCTGCAGAGGATACAGTTAGTCTGGGTCGAATTTCTCCAATGATAGGTTCAAATAAATCGGTTTCGTAATCACTGAGGATTCTCCCTTGTGCCAGTCCTTGGACTACAGCGGTCAATCGCTCCAGGCCCATTCCGGTATCGATGTTGGGTTTGGGCAGGGGCTTCAGGCTGCCGTCCGGCTGGCGATCGTATTGAGTGAAAACGAGGTTCCAGACCTCCACCGATTTCGGACCTTGGACTATGGCCTCAGGATCATAATAAATCTCCGAGCAAGGCCCGCAAGGGCCGTTGGGTCCTTCTTTGGGGGCGTTGGCCGGCCAGAAATTGTCCGCCTGGCCAAAACGACGGATCCGATTCTCGGGAATCCCAAGTTTGCGCCAGAGCTTGAAGGCTTCCTCATCCTCTTCGTAGATACTGACCCACAGTTTTTCCGCAGAAAGACTGAGGCATAAATCCCGAACAGGGCTGGACTGCTTGCCGGCATAGTCGAGAGTGCCGGTCAGAAATTCCCAGGCCCATTGGATGGCCTCTGCTTTGAAATAGTCCCCGAATGAAAAGTTGCCGAGCATTTCAAAGAACGAATGGTGGCTGGGAGTCTTGCCTACTCTTTCCAGATCCCCGGTCCGAAGGCATTTCTGGCAGGAGACGGCGCGCTTCAAGTCAGTACGTTTTCCGAGGAAGTAGTCTTTAAACTGGTTCATCCCTGCGGACGTGAACAAGACGGTGGGATCTCCACTAGGAATGAGGGAATCACTTTCTTTTCGAATGTGTCCGTAGGCCTCGAAGAACTTGAGGAAGCGCTCACGCAGATCGTTACTCTTGATCATCGAAGGAAGATCGCGTTTGAGTCGTTTCGTTGAGGATGCGTTCGATCAATTCCGCTTCGAAACCACGCGAAGCGAGGCGTCTGGCTAATTGGGAACGAAGGGTAGCGTCTGCAGCTTTGATACGCGAAGCGGCAATGAGTTGGCGAGCCCGAGCTTCATCCTGAACCTGCGCTCCCACGGTTTTTGCCACGACCGCGATTGTATCTTCCCCAAGACCTCTGGCCCTGAGTTTTTCCCGGATAGCTCTCCATGCGTAGCCTTGACGTGCCCAGTGCTCGGCCCAAAGTTTGGTAGCGGCAGCGTCGTCGAGCCACCCGCCTTGTTGACAGATTCGGATAGTTTCATCCGTCTCTTGGGGTGAATAGCATCGACTCAGAAGGTGGGTTCTCACTTCTTGGATGGAGCGGACCCGATGACGGATAAAACGAGCGATGGCCGGCGGAAGTGTGCGGCTCGTGTCTCGACTATATTGAGTTACATGCTGTTTGGATCGCTCGGTACTAGCACTAGAAGGCTGCTGAAAAAGGTGCATCTGCTGCGTTGCATGCCTTACGGCTTCGTCAGCGTACTTTCCAGTACGCATCCTCAGCCGAATCGAGCTGCACCTTGCATCTGCGCCTTTTTCAGCAACCTGCTAGCGAAGTTGGGATTGCTATTTTCACTAGTCACTCGTGTTGTATCGAGTTTCATATGTTTGTGCCATGGGAGAACAGCAGACCTTTAATCTTCCCTAACACATGATACATCGACCTGACACAGTACTTGCTAAGCACTGGTCACTGACCACTAGTCTTGATGACGACATACCCTCGAGTCGTTCTCACCAAGGCATTGTCTTTCACTGTGGCGATGGCACGCCGGTATTCGCTCACGTTGTTGATGCGGGTACGATTGATTTCGTTGATCAGGTCACCGGGGCGCAGGCCGGCTTCTTCCGCCGGACTGTTTTGCTCTATTTCAATGACCAAGATGCCTGTGGCATCTGCAGGCAGGTGAAAGCGCTCTGCATATTCGGCGGATAGGTCGCTGACTTTCAGGCCACGCCAGAATTCTGTAGTGCTCACTCCAGCGGTTTCTGCCAGATCACCGGGGCGCTCGCCGATTTTCACTTTCAAGGAAAGGGAGCGGCCTTCCCGGAGCACCTCCAGCTCAACCACGGTACCCGCGGGTGTGCGACTGACGCCCTCAATCAGCTGGCGCGAGTGACGGACGGGCTGATGATTAAAACTCTGAATGATGTCGCCATCCTGAAGACCTGCTTCCTTGGCCGGACTTGCCGGGAGCACCTGATAGATCAATACCCCCTCGCGTCCGGGTAGACCATAGAATTCGGCTACGTCCTGTCCCAGGTCCTGAATCTGGATGCCTAACCATCCATAGATGATTTCACGGCCCTCGATCAATGCATCAAGAATATCCTTGACCTTGTTGATGGGAATCGCAAAGCCGATGCCTTCGTACCCTCGAGAACTGGTGAGGATGGCGACGTTGATTCCAATCACTTGCCCTTTTAGATTAAGCAGCGGCCCGCCGCTGTTTCCTGGGTTGATTGCCGCATCTGTTTGAATCAGTCCGGAATAGTCACGGTCGTATCGAGAGGCGCTGGGCAACTGACGATTCAAAGCGCTCACGATTCCCACCGTCAAAGTGGGCTCAGTTCCAATGGCTTGAATCCCTGGGCCGGAACCCATCAAGCCAAAGGGGTTGCCAAGCGCCACCGCCCACTGACCTGTTTTCACAGTGTTGGAATCCCCTAAACTTGCGACTGGCAGCTTCTGGGCGTTGATCTGAATCACCGCCAGATCCGAACGGCTATCCTTACCTTTTACGATTCCAGTCAATTCACGTCCGTCGGAAAGGGTGACCGTAATCTTATCCGCATCCGCCACCACGTGCTCGTTGGTTAGAATAAAGCCCTTGGGGTCGATGATGACCCCGGAACCCAATCCAAACCGATGGAATTCCTGCTGGGGGGTATTCCCGTAAAACTGTTGGAAGAATTCTTCAAACGGATCTCCATCCGGTCCGAAGAAAGGATGGACCCGAAAATATTGCCGGACGCGCTCAATCTGCTCGGTCGAGATACTGACGACCGCAGGACCCACCTGCTGACCGATCCGTATGAATGCTTGTTCCAACGTTTCAGCCTCGCTGGGGGCTGCCTGAACAGTGGAGGAGATGCCGCTTCCATAACTTCCTGGGCTAAGGTTTGATGAAGCCTGCCGGGCACTGGGCCACAACTGTGCAGGCAGGCTTAGCAGGGCGAAGCCACTTCCAAGTCCCAGGAAACTCAATCCGAATGCAGACCACCAGCGTCGTCGAGTCATGCTTCAACACTCTCCATATTCGCCATCTGTTGTGCTGGGTCTTTGGGGGATTCCACGGGATGTCCGCTAGACTGTTTGCGTATGACATCTTCCATCTGGTGCATCAATTTTGGATTTTCTTTGAGAAACAACCGTGCCCCATCCCGGCCTTGACCTAACTTGATTTCGCCGTAAGAGAGCCAGGTTCCATGGCGTTTGACGATGTTTGAGGTTTCTGCCACGTCCAAGATGCTACCCGCTTTCGAGATCCCCTCGTCAAAAAAGATGTCAAATTCCGCTTGCCGAAAAGGAGGTGCTACTTTGTTTTTGACGATTTTGGCGCGGACACGATTGCCGATGGCGCGGTCTCCGGACTTAATGCTCTCCAAACGGCGCAAGTCGATACGCACCGACGAATAGAATTTAAGCGCACGTCCGCCGGGGGTCGTCTCGGGACTGCCGAACATCACCCCAATTTTTTCCCGGAGCTGGTTGATGAAGATGCAGCAAGTCTTGGATTTGGAAATGGCAGCCGTCAATTTGCGCAAAGCCTGGCTCATGAGGCGCGCTTGCAGTCCCACAAAGTGATCTCCCATTTCCCCTTCAATCTCGGCGCGGGGCACCAGTGCGGCTACCGAGTCCACAACAATTACGTCCACCGCATTCGAGCGCACCAACGTCTCTGCGATCTCTAGGGCCTGCTCTCCTGTATCCGGCTGGGAGACTAACAAGTCATCGAGATTAACCCCAATGAGCTTGGCGTAGGAAGGATCCAAGGCATGCTCGGCATCGATAAAAGCGGCGACGCCACCCGAGCGTTGGGTTTCAACGATGATGCTCAGGCTGACAGTCGTTTTACCGGAAGATTCCGGTCCGAATATTTCGATAACACGGCCCCGTGGAACGCCTCCGATTCCAAGTGCCATGTCCAACGTCAGTGAGCCTGTGGGGATAGAGGGAATATCGAATTTGGTATCTTGCCCTAAGCGCATGATGGAGCCTTTGCCGAATTGTTTTTCGATCTGACTGAGGGTAAGCTCCAAGGCCTTCTGCTTCGCCGAGCGATCTTCCCGTTGCTGTTGTTGTGTCATGCCTTACTCCTTATTCCATTGCACGTACGGTGGTTGGCTGGCGGTCGCTGAATGTCATTCCTGGTCTGCCCAAGAAATCCGCTTGGCGATGCCTCTTTTTAGGAGGGAGTGTTATTATACGTAATGGCTCTGATACTGTAAAGCGCCGAACGATCAACGGGGTCTGTGGGTGTCGTTAGATTCTTACCGAACGGGCAGTTCTGGCCAGTTGTATCGCGCGTATTGCGGGATTCAAAACGACGACCCCCTCGCAGCACTTACCTACCACGAGGGGGCCATCGACTCAACTTTCTTAAGGCCACTTTATCAGGTAATAATGGCCAGGATGTCGTCTTCATTCAAGAAGACGTATTCTTTATCCTCCACCTTGATTTCTGAGCCGGAGTACTTGCCGAAAATGATTCGGTCTCCCACTTTTACACTGATGGGAACCACCTTCCCGTTTTTCAGCACCCGGCCCGTTCCTACCGCGATTACTTTGGCTTCTTGTGGTTTTTCCTGCGCCGCGTCTGGCAGGTAAAGACCACTTTTAGTTTTTTCAGCAGACCCCAAGCGCTGAACGATGATGCGCTCACCGATCGGCTTCAACTTGAGGGTGGCTGCTTGTGGTGCAGCCGTTGTTGCAGTCGCCATACTGGTCTCCCTTATCTATATGTTGTGTCAAGTCTCAGCAGTCGTTCAGCGATCAATACATTCCCTCGCCACCGTATCCCCCCGGAGGACCGCCATGTCCACCACCACCTTTTTCTTTCTCTTTCTCAGGGATCTCGGTGATGAGCGCTTCCGTGGTAATCAACAGGCTGGCAATGCTGGCAGCGTTCTGAAGTGCTGTGCGAACCACTTTCGTCGGGTCAATGATGCCAGCCGCCACCATGTCCGTGTACTCCAACTTATCCGCATCAAAACCGACGGTGGTTTTTTCATCGCGGATGCGCTGGACGATGATCGATCCTTCCTGACCGGCATTGTTGGCAATTTGCCGGGCCGGCTCTTCCATGACCCGCTTGATAATCTCAACACCGGTCTGCTCATCGGCATCCAGCTTGAGTTTCTCCAAAGCCGAGATGCAGCGAATGAGGGCTACGCCACCTCCCGGAACAATTCCTTCCTCCCGAGCAGCCTTGGTGGCATGCAGGGCGTCTTCAACTCGCGCTTTCTTTTCTTTCATCTCGGTTTCGGTAGCAGCCCCTACGTTGATTTGGGCGACTCCACCGGAGAGCTTAGCCAAACGTTCCTGGAGTTTTTCCTTGTCATAATCCGAGTCGCTTTCCTCAATTTGCTTCTTGATCTGAGCGATCCGACCATTGATGGCTGATGTCTTACCGGCTCCCTCGATGATGGTCGTGTTTTCTTTGTCGATCTTCACTCGCTTCGCGCGTCCTAGGTCCTCAAGCTGAACGTTCTCCAACTTGATTCCCAAATCTTCGGTGATGGCACGTCCACCGGTGAGGATCGCGATATCTTCCAACATCGCCTTGCGACGATCTCCATAACCCGGGGCCTTGACCGACGCGCAATGGAGGGTGCCGCGCAGCTTGTTGACGACCAACGTTGCTAAGGCTTCCCCTTCGACGTCCTCAGCGATGATGACCAACGGCCGTCCGGCCTTTGCGATCTTCTCCAAAAGCGGCAAGAGATCCTTCATTGACGAGATTTTTTTCTCGAAAATGAAGATGTAAGGATCATCGAGCACCGCTTCCATGCGTTCCGAATCGGTGACGAAGTAAGGGGACAGATACCCCTGGTCGAACTGCATCCCTTCCACCAAATCCAAGGTGGTTTGCATGGATTTGGCCTCTTCGACGGTAATAACCCCGTCCTTGCCGACCTTTTCCATCGCATCTGCGATCAACTGCCCAATGGTGGTGTCGTAATTGGCCGCGATCGTCGCGATCTGGGCGATCTCTCGCTTGTCCTTAACCTGCTTGGAAAGTTTCTTGAGATGCTCGGTCACTTCCTCAACCGCCTTTTCAATCCCTCGCTTTAAAGCCATCGGGTTGGCTCCGGCGGTGACGTTCTTGAGTCCTTCCCGGAAAATAGCCTCAGCCAACACCGTTGCCGTGGTGGTTCCATCACCGGCGTTGTCCGAAGTCTTCTCAGCCACTTCCTTCACAAGCTGTGCCCCTAGATTTTCATAAGGATCTGCAAGGTCCACTTCCTTTGCTACCGTCACCCCATCTTTAGTGATGGTAGGCGAGCCAAACTTCTTTTCCAAAACGACATTGCGTCCCTTTGGACCTAAGGTAACCTTTACTGCTTCAGCCAACTGGCGCACACCACTGTACATTCGGCGCCTGGCATCTTCCTCAAACAATAACTGCTTTGCCATTTCTTCCTCCTTTTTCTAGACGATTGAGTTATTGTTGCACGACTGCAAGGACATCGTCCTCTCTGAGGATTAAATAATCCTCTCCTTCCACAGAGACTTCAGTCCCTGAATATTTGCCATACAGGACTCGATCCCCGTTTCTTACCTCTAAAGGCTTGACCCCACCCTCATCAAGCAATCGCCCAGGTCCCACCGCCAGCACCTTGCCCTCCTGGGGTTTTTCCTTTGCGGAGTCCGGAAGGATAATCCCGCTGGCTGTTTTTTCCTTGGACTCAAGCTGCTTGACTACTAGCCGGTCTGCAAGAGGTTTTAGAGCCATTTTCCTCCTCCTGTTCTAGTTTGTGTCATGTTTCACGTACCAAGACACAGTACCAGCACTTTGCCTGTTTCACTTGACCTGACACTCGCTGGATTGTCGCTGCAGAACGTTAGCGGAGCATACCAGTACTAGCAATCCATACAATCGAGTGCTAACTTAGGAACCATTATAACCCTTTTTAGGTGCTTTTCAAGGATAAAATTCGGAGAGATATTCCACTTTATGGCTCTATTTCAAATTAATTCTACGTATTTTATCTTTTCTCTCAACGTTATAATGAGACGGAATTATCGCTTTGGCAAATCAGAGCAGCAGGAACCCCTACCATGACAAGTCGTAGGGAGGGGTTATGGTGTCTTTTTGGGGCTTTTCGCTTGGTTAAGGAGGTAAACGCAGAGTTGTTGACCAAGCGGCATGGCGGCCAGCTCTTGTCTATTTCCAGTACCCCTAACAGGGTCGGTTACTGGCCTCATCGGCCTGTTTTCAATAATCCCCTTCTCAGCTAACTCGTGGAAGATGATCTGTAATTCCTGTCGTTGTGCAGGCGGTGTCAGCGCACCGAGGTTTGGGAAAAGATCAGGGTCGACATGGAACTCTTTTTTGGAAAGTGCAGCACCACGCATTCCGAAACACTGGGCCTGCCAAAACTCGGAGGCTGACCATGAAAGATGAGACGCTACTGTCCGAAGTCGGTAAACGTCTAGAGTCATCCATCCTAACCCACCAGCAAGAAGAAGCCATACGGATACTATTGCCCACCTACCCCATGTTGGCAGGATGGGAGTGGTTCTTTTTAGGCTTGATGCGGTGGTTTGACCTCCCTTTCCCTTCGGTTTTAACTTGCTTTGGATTTGCCATCGTTTTACTAACACTAGGGGTAGTACTAGAGGCAAGACGACAAGGGCGCGAGGCCAAGCATCATCAAGAATCCAGTCCAGTACCTTCAAGGCGACTTGATACAAAAAGGCTTCCCGCATTATGAGCGTCTCTTCCTACGCTTCTCCTGCTTCTTGGGAGCCACAAACGGGATGGCAAGAGCTTTCTTGAGGGCATCTTCAAGCGACAAGGGATAGAGGGAGAGCTTCGGTGGTCGCGGACGCTTACGCTTCGGTTGTTGTGGCATGAGGTAGGGGTTAGTTCAAGCCAATGACTTTCTGGTACGGCAACCGCTTCCCTGTCGTCTGTTGCAACGCGGCGGTGGTGCGCTCCGCGTCCGATATGTCCCGATGACTCCACCGGAAGGCGAACTCATCACAGTAGCGGGAGAGGTGCTTGCGAGAGACATGGTGGTAGGAACCCATAATACCACGCTTGAGCAGCGCGAAGAAGCTCTCCACCGTGTTGGTGTGGACGTTTCCACGCACGTACTCCCTCGCACTGTGCTTGACCGACTCACGGCCATCGTAGAGGCGATCCAAGCCATAATAGGACTTAAACTCATCCGTCATCAGCTTGGCGTCCATGTCCACGTGGCGCTGCACCATCGAGGTCAAGGCTGCCGTCGAGAGTGTTTTTGTGGGGGTCGCACGGGCTGGCCCATCACGCTGTACCATCGCTACCACTGGCATCTTGCGCTCTTGCCGAGAGGACTTCGCCTTATGGCTCGGCTTACCCCCCACGATACGTTTCATCCACTTCGACGGTTTGCGAGAGCTTGGGAGTCAAGCGCGGAGGCCGCATCACATAGCGAATCCGGTGTGCCATGTGCCAGGTCGACTTGTAAGTGATCCCCAGCATTCGGCTCAACTGCAAGGCACTCATGCCCTTCTTCGAGCTACAGACCAAGTGGAAGGCTTGCACCCACTTGGACAAGGGGATATGAGAGCCTTCAAAAATCGTGCCTACTGTGACGGTAAATTGACGGCGGCATCGGCGGCAGTTGTACAGGCCATCCCGCGCCCCCGATACCGAGACGATTTCTTGTTTCTTGCACCGTGGACAGACCGCCCCATTCGGCCAGCGCAGTTTTTCAATGAACTGACGGGCTTGGTAGTCGGTCAGGCGCATGGGGTCAATTGCCATGTGGCACCTCCATTTGTTCAAGTCGGCCAAGAGCGTCTTTTATGCCCAGCCAATTTCCCTGGGTATCTCGAAGATGAAATTCCGCGTCTCGGTGCTGATTATCTCTAAGAGGACAGATAAGATGTTCAACTTTTGTGTCATCAAATGGCGGTCGAACATAGCACAGGCTTGGTGGATCGCAGCAGGGGCAAAATGGAGCTTGCTCAAAGATTTTCTTATACGACCAGTACTTCCACTTTGCACCAAAGGCCGCGTAGAACTGTGGAGTTTGGGATAAGCGTTTGTTGTCTCGACGAGCAACGATAAGGAGGTACCCCAGGTATGTTGCAATTGCTAGTAGGATTAGCAGGAGTAGGATTGATAGTGATAGGAGTAATTTTGGTGGAAGTGTTTCTGCTAACGTCTGAAGAAATGTCCCAAAATCCTTCCAGGTCGCGCCGACGATGGCTGTTATTGCGGGCAGTATTAGTAATTGTAGGAAGCTTCGGAGTAGGTTTTCTGGTTTCAACCAATCTTTGGGGTCGTCCATGATCGTATCTTACGTCTTGTGCTATGATTTGTCAAGTATATAATTCCGTAATGAGACCTGGTTGACTAAAGGGGTTGGGTTGCAAGAAGATTGAGTCCCTCCAGAACGAGGTGAGGTTGGACCTGCTTGATCGTTTGGGCATAGGCGGCGATTAGTTCACTGGAACCTCCTGTGGCTACAACAGTTGCTTGAGGTGCGTATCGGCGCTTCAACTGATTCACGAGTCCATCGCAGAGCGCAGCACAGCCATACAAAATCCCCGATCGAATGCTGTTTGCCGTGTCGCGACCCAGAAGCTCCGGAGGTTCCCGGAGCTCTACTTTTGGTAGAAGCGCAGTTTTGGTTGACAGGGCCTCAAGGGAAATTTCAAGCCCCGGAGCGATCACGCCGCCCAGGTACTCTCCCCTTTTGGTCACGACATCAATCGTGATCGCCGTGCCGAAATCAGCGATGATACAATCCTTCCGAAACCTGCGCCAAGCGGCGAAAGCTCCGACAAGACGATCCTGGCCGACTTGCTCGGGATAAGTGTAGCGATTGATGAGCGGAACCTTGACGTCCTGGCCGATGAGACGAATGGGCACCGCACGCAGGCTCTTGAGAGAAGCTGTCAAAACAGAGCTCATTCGGGGAACGACACTGCACAAAAGAATCTGCTTGGCGCGAGCTAAATGGAAGTGCCTCGTTTTCGCAAGAGCCTTCAGTTGCAGGGTGATCTCATCCGGCGTGCGGCCAGGCTGCGTGGCGATAGCAAAATGAGATTTTAGCCGCCCCCGCTCAAATACTCCAAAGCTCGTTGTGGTATTTCCGATATCAATGGCAAGAAGCATCAGTGCTCAGACCTCAGACTTTTGTAGGCTTTCAAAGAGTTGGACCAGGGCATCGAGGCGCCGGGAGGAGGCCGCGATAAACGTCTGGTTGAGGAATGAAAAACCAAGGACGAAATTGATGGCAGGATACAACGCTCCAGTTTCAGACCTGTTGAGGGACTTCCATTCCCAGTAACCCAAGAAGATGAGATACCCACTCATTAGCAGAAGCAGAAGATCAGACCAGTGAATCCTCGCTTTGGCTTGTTTCAATGCCTTGGCACGTGTGGCAACGTCCTTAGCCAATAGAGTAGCTTCAACTCTTTGCAATTCCTCACCCGGTGTATCCATAGAGCTCTCCTCTCAATCCGCCACCCACAACTCGCCAACTCGCTAACCCGCTAACGTTACTTCTTCTTATACACGTTCAACCCGATTTTCATACCGTCAACGTCCGGTACGTTCGTGTTGCCTTCGGTCGTGGCGACGATGATACTCTTACCGGATGCCGAAGAGCCGTACTCCTTGGTGATATCGACCTTGATCGTCAGGACCTTGCCTTCCACTGACATCTCAACGTTCTTCATCCAATCGTCTCCTCCTCTTGAAACTTACGATTCGCGACTCGTTGCCTGTGACTCGTAACTCGCAAACTCCCACGCACCGCTCATCGAGCATCTCTTACCTAAGCACCTCACACCTGAGACCTCGCATCGATCGTCTTCCATGACACGAGACGTCCAAAACACATGACATCCAAACGCAGGTTTCTATCGTAACAACGTTACTTCCCCCATCTCGAATGCTTGAACGAGCCCTGAGTCGAGTCGTACCAGGAGCCTTCCGGATTCATCCACATCGCTGGTGATGCCAGAAGTTTTCGTACTCCCCGCGGTGATCTGAACAGGCTCCCCCATGCCTGCCATCCAGGAACGCAGGGATTCCCGCAGGGACGCGAATCCTTGCGCCGACCAGAGATCGTACCATACGTCGAAGTGACGACACAAGACTCCCGTCAAGGCACAGGGATCGACCTGAGCCCCTACCCTAGCAGGCTGCTGAAAAAGGCGCATCTGCTGCGTTGCCTGCCTTACGGCCTCGTCAGCGTACCTTCCAGTACGCCTCTTCAGCCAAATCGAGCTGCGCCTTGCATCTGCGCCTTTTTGAGCAGCCTGGGTATCCCGTGGTTTTTTCAGCAACCCACTAGCCAGAGACAGGGCATTCTCTGGAAGATCCTCAGGATGGGTCGTTACATTGATGCCGATGCCGACGATGGCGGCACCTGAAACAGCCTCTACCAGGATGCCGCAGACTTTTCGCTGGTGGAGCAAAATATCATTCGGCCAACGGATGGATGGGAAAAGCCCCGTGGCTTCATGAATGGCCTTGGCACTCGACAGGCCAGCGACGAGGGCAAGCTGCGGAATCTCTAGTGGGCAGCGGGAGGGTCTGAGGATGATCGAACAATAGATGCCTCCCTGAGGGGAAGCCCATACCCGGCCCAATCGGCCTCTTCCCCGCTTTTGAGTGGCAGCCCAGATGAGTGTTCCCTCAGGGGCGGCGTCTTCAATCATCACGCGCCTGGCCACATCCATGGTGGAGCTGACGCTCTTAAAGGCATAGAGGGGATGTCCGATGCGCGTGCCCTTTAGCGCTTGGAGCAGTGTTCGCTCAAGCGCGGGATCGCGGTGAGCGTCGCTGGTGCTTTTCATCTTGCAGGTGGTAGGTAGTCTTCAATGTCTTGATCTGATCGCGTAGGGCTGCTGCGCGTTCAAACTGAAGTTGTTTAGCGCACAAGAGCATCTCGTCTTCAAGTTCGCAAATTACCTGCCGAGTGGTATGCTCTTCGACGCCCTGGCCGGATTGTTCCAGAGTGAAGCTTTCCGCCTGGCGAAGGGCATCGATGCTTTCTCTCACCGATTTCTGAATGCTCTTGGGACTGATGCCGTGTTGTACGTTGTATTCCAGTTGTCTCTGTCGGCGCCGATCGGTTTCCTCAATCATACGGCGCATGGCTTGTGTCAACTGATCCGCGTAAAGAATGACTTCCCCATGAACATGTCGGGCCGCGCGTCCTGCAACTTGAATGAGCGAGGTAGCCGAGCGCAGAAACCCTTCCTTATCCGCATCCAACACAGCGACCAGTGAAACCTCCGGCAGATCCAGCCCTTCGCGCAAAAGGTTGATGCCGACCAAACAATCAAACTCGCCCAGCCGCAGCTCGCGCAGGATCTGGACGCGTTCGATGGCTTCGATCTCCGAGTGCAGATACTTCACACGCAACTTGGCCTCGCACAGATACTGGGTGAGGTCTTCGGAGAGCCGCTTGGTTAACGTGGTGATCAACACGCGTTCATTGCGCTGGGCGCGAATCCGGACCTGTTCAATCAAATCGTCGATCTGCCCCTGGGTGGGCTTGACTGTGACCGCAGGATCAAGCAATCCAGTGGGACGAATGACTTGTTCCACGACCTGTCCTTGGCAGATATTGAGTTCGTAGGGACCGGGTGTGGCTGAGACAAAGATGACCTGACGCAGAAGTTGCTCAAACTCTTGGAAAGTTTGAGGGCGGTTATCGAGGGCAGAGGGCAGACGAAAACCGTACTCCACCAGGATCTCTTTGCGAGCGCGGTCTCCTTCAAACATGCCGCGGATTTGTGGAAGGCTGACGTGAGACTCATCGATTATCATCAAGAAATCTTTCGGAAAATAGTCGATCAGACAAGGGGGTCGGGAACCCGGCGCTCGTGCGGATAGGTGCCGGGAATAGTTCTCCACCCCGTGGCAGTATCCCAGTTCCTTGAGCATTTCGAGATCGTAGGATGTCCGGGACAGCAGCCGTTGGGCTTCCAAGAGTTTGTTGGATGCCTGGAAGTTCCGCACGGATTCGAGCATTTCCTGACGGATGGATTCCAGTGCCGAGTCGATTTTGCTTTTGTTGGTGACAAAGTGCTTGGCGGGATAAACCGCGATCTGATCCAACTCGGCGATCGTTTCAGTGGTGAGCGGATCGATTTCTCGAATGCGTTGAATCGCGTTGTTTCTCAACTCGATTCGATAGGCGGTTTTCTTATACGAGGGATACACGTCCACGACGTCTCCACGCACCCGGAAGGTACTGCGCTGGAAGTCGACATCGTTACGCGTGTAGTGGATACCCACGAGCCAGGAAAGCAGCTCATCCCGCCGGGTGAGTCTGTCGCGATTGAGCCATACCATCTGCTGCTTGTATTCCTCCGGGTCCCCGAGGTTGTAGATGCACGATACGCTGCTGACGATGATCGCATCTCGGCGACTGAGTAGCGCGCTCGTCGCAGACAGACGCAACCGATCCAGGTCCTCATTGATCGAAGCGTCTTTTTCAATGTAGGTATCGGTTTGGGGCACATAGGCCTCGGGTTGGTAATAGTCGTAGTAACTGACAAAGTATTCCACGGCGTTATGGGGAAAGAAACCCTTGAATTCGCTGTAGAGCTGGGCGGCCAGGGTCTTGTTATGCGAAATGACTAACGTCGGTTTGTTGACCTGGGCAATGACTTGGGAGATGGTAAATGTTTTTCCTGATCCCGTCACTCCCAGCAGCATCTGAAACTTCTTTCCTTCGCGCACGCCCGCAGCCAGAGCCGCAATCGCCTGCGGCTGGTCCCCTTTTGGGGTCAAATCGGTAACGAGTTGAAACTGATCCATCGCGGCAGAATGATCAATAGGCACAAATTCAGCTCAATGATGGACTGTGGCCGGTATGACGCGCAGCGACATATCCAAGGCAGGGGCAGAGTGAGTGAGTCGTCCGATGGAGATGCGATCGATGCCCGTGCGGGCCAAGCTGTGGATATTTTCCAGGCTTACTCCACCTGAGACTTCAAGCAAGACTCGACGCTTCGGCTTTGATCGACGGGTTTTTTGGTCGCGTAGGCGAACCGCTTGGCGGATGCACTTGGCAGACATGTTATCGAGCAGGATCACTCCCGGTTTGGCTTCAAGTGCCGCACGGACGTCGCCAAGATCCACGGCTTCCACCGTCACCGATAAATGCGGGTATCGTCGCTGGGCTCGAGTTATCGCCGCTTGGATCGTTTGGGGTTGATTGCGCAGGATTTTCTGGAGCGTTAGCAGGTGATTGGTCTTGATGAGTATGGCATCCGATAGCTTTGCGCGATGAGCCTTCGCCCCTCCGACACAGGCAGCGTATTTTTCGAGAGCCCTTAACCCAGGCAATGTCTTTCGGGTGTCCAAGATTTGCACGGCTCGGTTAACGGCCCTGACTTGCGTGACATACTGTCGGGTTAATGTGGCGATGCCTGACAGATGACTCAGGAAATTCAGCGCGCTTCGTTCCGCAGCGAAAATGGAACGGGCCCTGCCACGAAGGGTTAAAATGATCCGGCCATTGGATACAGAAGCGCCTTCTGTGCATCGGAGTTGACACCGTAAAGAAGGATCGACGGTCTGAAAGACCCATAGAGCCAAGCTTCCCCCCGCTAGAATTCCTGGAGCTTTTGCAATCACCTGAGCCTGGATCAGTGTGGAAGCACGCAACACGCTGCGCGTGGTCACATCGTTGGAAGCGGCGTCTTCCAACAAGGCCTGTTGAATGATGGATTGAACCTCTTGGCGAATCAACGGCTTCATCTACGCAGCGATATCCTCACTGATCCCCTCGAGCCAGTTGCGCCGTAAGCTCCTCCACACGTCGTTTCAGTCGCGCCTACTCCTGCTGGAGATCGATCACCCCAGAGAGCGGGATCACGACCTCAAGGTCATCCACAACCCTGGCGGCTTCATTCCGTTGGCGCTTGTGTTTTGCGTCGACCGCATAGCAGTAGACGTATTACGTAACATGTCAACTATCAATCAGTTATGGAAACTTTCCTTCCCCTCTCTTGCCGTGTTAAATTAGGGTACGGGACAGAAAGATATTGTAATATACTCTAGTAGAGTGAGTTACGTAATACGTCTACAACGTCTTTGTTTAGGTATCTCTTTAGCTCTGTGAGAGGATTTCGCGCCTCCGAACGCACTCTTTCATTGAGGAACGGGCAAAACCACTTTTCGGTGCTACGAAGGCTGCGATTTTGGCCTCGTCGCTGTCTCAGAGAGCTAAACAGATACTCTACAACTCTTCCGATCTCCTTTCGGCGCAGATGGAGCGATATCGGAGACGTCACGTTGACTGTAGCGCAGCGAGATAATTGGAGAACCTCGTCAACGTTTCTTGCAGTTCTTGGCGGCGCTGTTTGTTTTGCTCGACGATATCGGCTGGGGCCTTATCGGTAAACTGCGGGTCCTGCAGGCGTGCATCGGTTTGTGCGAGATGCTTAGTCAATTCTTCCACGCGCTGCTGCAGCCGCTGGCGTGCTTTATCATCCATGAACCCGCCAAGAGGAATGACCACCTCTACATTACTCACTATTGCGACAATTGCGTCTTTCTGTATCTTAAACTCTTCCGGTTTCAGCACCGCAGCCGTACTCACCGCCAGGGTTTGCAACAAGGCCTTGTGCTTATCCAAGAAGCAGCGAATAGACGGGTTTTTACTGATCAGCAAAACAACTGGTGTTTTGCGGTCATTAGGCACGTTCAGTTCGGCGCGCGTGTTGCGGATCGCCCCGACGACCGCCTTGAACTGTTCAAAGAGCGCCTCCGCCTCCTCATCGATCAACTTCCTGTTCACCTTCGGCCACTCGGCAACCATAATCGAATGCGGGGAGTGGGCTGGTACGTTCCTCCCTTGCCCCCCATCCCACAGATGCTGCCATAGCTCCTCGGTCACGAACGGCATGATGGGATGCAGCAACCGCAGGCTCGCTTCCAGCACGTAGACCAGGAGGTCTGCTGTCTGCTGTCTGCTGTCTGCTGTCTGCGCCAGTTGGACTTTGGCGATCTCAAGATACCAATCGCACACATCATGCCACAGGAAGTCATAGAGCGCATTTGCCGCATCGTTGAACAAACACTCATCGAGCGACGCGGTCACCCGCTGGATGGTCCGCTGCAGCCGCGAGAGTATCCACCGGTCCGGTACCGATCGGCGATCGGTGACTAGCGACCGGTGACTCGTGGACGGCCTTTCTTTTTCACTGACCACTGAGCACTGACCATCGGTCACTTGAGCGAGGACAAATCGAGTCGCATTCCACAGCTTATTGGCGAAGTTGCGGCCGGCGACAAACCGCTCCTCCGAGAGGAAGATGTCCTGCCCGATGGCGGTGGCGGTTACGAGCGTGTAGCGCAGAGCGTCCGTGCCGTATTTGTCGATGATCTCCAGCGGATCGATGATGTTGCCCAGCGACTTCGACATCTTCTTACCGGTGATGTCGCGCACGGTGCCGTGGATATAGACGCGGGTGAAGGGCGGCTTGCCCATGCAGAAGTAACCGGCCATGATCATCCGGGCGACCCAGAAGAAGATGATTTCCTGCGCCGTCACCAACGTGTTTGTCGGATAAAAATAGCCGAGATCAGGGGCTTTCTTCGGCCAGCCCAGCGTCGAGAACGGCCACAACCATGATGAGAACCACGTATCGAGAACATCTTCGTCTTGCACGAGTTGACTGCCACCACATGAAGGACAACGCTCAGGCTTTTGTCGAGTGACGATGACTCTGGAGTCTGGGGAACGGGGCGCGGGGCGCGGGGCGTGGGAAGTTGATTTCCCCTGCCCCTCGTCTCCCACACCCTGCCCCTGAGTACAGTTCTTGCAGTACCAGACGGGCAGCCGATGTCCCCACCAGATCTGACGGCTGATGCACCAGTCCTGGATGTTCTCCATCCAATTGAGGTAGACCTTGGTCCATCGCTTCGGCGAAAACCGTATCTTTCCCTCTTTAACCGCGCGGATGGCAGGCTCAGCCAGAGGCTTCATCTTAACGAACCACTGAGGGCTCAAACGAGGCTCAATGACGGTTTGGCACCGGTAGCAATGTCCGACGTTGTGAGTGTACTCTTCGATCTTTCCTAAGAATCTCTCACGCTCAAGATCGACGACCAGCTTGCTGCGGCATTCGAAGCGGTCCAACCCACGGTAGGCAGCGGGCACTTCGTCATGACCCGCCATATGCCCATCGTCCGTCATCACATCGATAAATTTCAGGTCGTGCTTCATGCCAAGCTGGAAGTCGAGCGGATCGTGCGCGGGAGTCACTTTCACAGCACCAGTACCAAACGAACGATCGATGCGTTCATCTGCAATGATCGGTAGCTTTCGGTTTACCAGAGGCAAAAGCGCAAACCTTCCAACGAGGGCTTTGTATCGCTTATCCTTCGGATGTACCGCAATGGCAGTGTCTCCGAGCATCGTCTCCGGCCGAGTCGTGGCCACCTCAATAAAAGCTGGGACAGGAGACAGGAGACAGGGGGCACGGGACTTCCAATCAACCCGCGCCCCTTGCCCCTTGCCCCTTGCCCCCTCATGCCCCATGAGTGGATATTTGATGGAGTAGAGCTTGCCTTGGGTTTCCTGGCGCGGGGCTTCCTCATCGGAGAGAGCGGTCTGGCAGCGCGGGCACCAGTTGATGATGTAGCTGCCGCGGTAGATCAGTCCTTGGTTGTAGAGTTCAATGAAGATCTCGGTGACCGCGTCGGAGAGCCCTTCATCCATCGTGAAGCGGCTCCGTCGCCAATCGCAGGATGAGCCCAGCCGCTTGAGCTGGTAGATGATCGTGTTTCCGTATTGTTCCTTCCACTGCCAGACCCGCTGCACAAAGGCCTCACGCCCCAGATCCTGCCGGCGCTTGCCTTCCGAGGCTAGCATCTTCTCGACGACGTTTTGCGTCGCAATCCCAGCGTGGTCGGTTCCGGGAATCCACAAGGCATTGAAGCCCTGCATCCGTTTGCAACGAATCAAGATGTCCTGGATGGTGTTGTTGAGCGCATGACCCATGTGGAGAATGCCGGTGACGTTGGGCGGAGGGATGACGATGGTGTAGGGCGCGCGCGAGGAGTCGGCGTCCGCGTGGAAATACCCGGCGGTCTCCCACTGCCGGTAGAGCCGCTCTTCGACGTCTTTGGGGTTGTACTGCGGGGAGAGGCCAGGCATCGCGTTCAGAGGTCAGAAGTCAGACGTTGGAGAATTTTAAGGGACAGAATACAGCAATGCATGAGGCCTACTAATGCAAACGAATTATCTAACGCGACAATGCCAATCGAACCTTTATCTTTAGGGGGTCGTGGTCACCAAGATCTGGGTAGTGGCGAACTTCTCCATCTTCGTTTTCGGCTTGATGATGATTTCCACATCCCGATCCAACGCATTCAAGAGTTCAAATAGATGATCCAAGGAAAACATGCTCAGCTTCCCGTTCATTAGACACGAAACTTTTGACTGCGGAATCCCCAGGAGCTCAGCGGCCCGTTGCTGCGTCAAGCCACGCTCTCGGAGAATATCGGTAATCCGCGCCATGACCTGCGCACGGGCCAGCACTCGCTCGGGATGGACAACGCCGATGTCCGTAAAGACATTGCCTCTTCCTCTATGGACATTGTGCTCTGTGCTCATAATCCCCTTCCCCTCACTGACCCCGATAATGGGTTTCGTAGTCTTGTTCCGCCATCTGCAACCGTTGTTTGATCAGCTCGATATCTTGCTGTGGCGTTTTGATACCATGCTTGGCTTTCTTTTGGAAACAGTGCAACACATACACGACGGCTCCACCGAATCCCTGCAAGGGCTTTGCAACCGCCGGCTTCTGGCCACGCTGCGCTTCAAAGAGTGCGTAGCCCATGTCCTGCCGGACCTCCTCCGGAAACGCCTTCATGTCCTCTCGGGAGGAGCCAATAAAGTCCAGCGCCTTCAGTTCAATTGCGTCACTCATAATATACCATACTTGGTATATCCTCACTGGCCTATTTTCTGTCAGTAACAGTTCTCCACGCCTGGCGAGACCTGGAACGATTTGGCTGGTTCCACCTCGCGCGGCACCTTCATTGCAGTCCTACTTGTTCATCTGTTTCAGGAATTCCGGGGATACTTCAATTCGATTCAAGTATTCTGATCCCCAGTATTTCCAGACTTCACTCACTTCGTCCGCAGTTTCTCCACCAGCTTGGCAATCTTTCCTCTAACTTCTGGATCTGTCTCTGTTGCCTCGATCGTTTCCAGCTTCGATACGGCTTCTGCCGAGGCAAACGATAGTTCCTCTATTCCCTTCAACGCAAACCGCTTTTCCGTCACACCCCCAGTCTCCAGGAATTGAAGCAGTACAGGCAACCCCGTATTATCCTTGTTGTCTGCCAACTCGAAAGCAGCCACTAGCCTCGTAGAGGCTGAATCCAAGGCCAGCTCTGAAACCCTTCGCTTGCGTGTCATTTCCTTGCGTTCTGCCCCAGCAACGATTCTCTCAATCAATCTCCGGATCACGAGATTCCGATCATCCTCCGAGTAACTCTCAGGGATAAATCTCTCCCTCATTGCGTACAACCTACGCAACGGAGTATAGTCCGCTGTGTTTTGTACATAGGTGCCAAGCGCCTCGATTGCTGCATGGCGAATGCCAAACACAGGATCGTCGATGTTGGTCTCTAAGATTGGGAGCGCACGACTGTCAACCGTGTTTCCTAACGCCTGTAACGCAAGAACACGTACAAGAGGTAATGGGCTTTTGGAAAACCGTTCCAACTGTTGAAACAGGTCTTGCCTTTCTTGATCAAGCCCAACAATAACCCGATCATATGGCTTTCCTTCCGTCAGGAGATTGAGACCGAATATCTGCTCGTAGACTCTCTCACTTGCGAGGAGCTCGGCAACAGGCGGCTCTACGAATTTACCCAGACCACTAAACTTCTTCCGCTTCATGGCTTCAAGAAGCGCATCGAATTCTATGTAAGAGCTAAGGTCAACCCATGTAACAGAGTCCGCCTCTTGTCGGATCTTTAGTTCCTCTTGAGAGAATCTCTTGATCAACTCTTCGAATCCCACATCCCCTTCCGCCTCTCCAATCGCTTCGATCGCAGCCAGCCGAAGCTTCTGTTCATCTGCGTCGAGCAACTGCAAGAGCGCCTGTATGGCTTCTGGCGTTCCAATGGCTCCCAGAGCCTCGACCATGACCTCAACGTTCCCGCGCTTCTCTCGGATTGCATTTAGAAGAAATTCAACGGCTGACACTGATCCTTGCCGGCCCAACGCCTTCGCGGCTACTGTAAGTACCGTCTCATCGTTAAATTTGATTAGCGCAAGCAGCGTTGGCTCCACTTCGTCCGTTTGACCTATGACGCCTAGCGTGTTGATCAGCTTCAAGCGCTCAGTCCGATCCCTGTCTGGCAGTTTCGCCAGGAGCCGTTTTACTACCTCTGAACGTGATGTTGACTTCTTACACTCCGACAGCGCCTCTATTGCTTGGAGCCGGACAAGCGCACTCTTGTCCTCCAGCCGGCCGAGCAGGGCTTGAGCCGCTTCTGTTGAGTTCGAACACCGCTTGCCTAGCGTTGTGAGAGCTTCTAAGCGTACCGCGGCAGATTCATCACCTAGCAGCTTAATCAGTGCCGTTTCAAACTCTCGCGGTTCGAGTGCCCCAACCGAAAAGGCAGCTATCGCTCTGACCTTAGGGGAGGCGTCCGCTAGAAGGCCTTTGAGCTTCTGGGGCAGAGCTGTGGCTTCAAGCAGTTCCTCGGACTCAAACGCGTCCATCTCAAGGAGATTGGCTAATGCCAGGTACCGAAGGTCGGGATCCTTGGAATCCAAGAGGTGCACATAGTCGCTCTCTGTATACCCGGGAATTTCGATGCGCACGTACCGCTTCTCGAACACGGATGGTCCAAGACAACCCGTGAGGATTACACTCAGAAGACAGCAAGCTACAACCGTCCCACGCATTATCCTATTGATGCTCGCGCAATTGCATGACAGGCTTCACCATCGATAAACACTGTCATGCTGATTTGCGAGACTCAATAGCTCACCAGGGGTCATCAAGAAAACTATCCATGCTTCTGCGAAACCCTGCCGTCGGCGGGGCGCAGCAGGGGGCGAAGGTGGGGAGCGTCCGGGCAGCAGTCTTCCTCAGTTTTCCGGCTTCTTGCTGACATCGGACTCCTGATCCTTCTGATCCTTCAGCAGCTTGTACTCAATCGAGTCGACGAGGGCAAGCCAACTGGCTTCGATGATGTTTTCAGAGACGCCGATGGTGCCCCAGGAATCATGGGCATCCTGCGATTGGATCAATACGCGCACCCTCGCTGCGGTGCCTGCTTTTTCATCCAAGACCCGCACCTTGAAATCCGTGAGGTGCATGGCAGAGAGCGCCGGATAGAATGGCCGCAGCGCCTTGCGGATGGCATTGTCCAAAGCGTTCACCGGGCCATCCCCTTCGGCTGCGGTCTGCTCCGGCACCCCATTCACATGGAGCTTGATCGTGGCTTCAGAACGGATGGGTCCATCGCGTTTTTCCATGATGACCCGGAAGCCTTCCAGACTGAAGAAGGGCTTAAGACCCTTGAGCCGCCTCGCCAGCAAAAGCTCTAGCGACGCTTCACCCGCTTCAAAGTGGTAGCCCTGATGCTCTAAGCCCTGGAGCTCTTTGAGGAGCCGTTTGGCCTTGGGACTTTCTTTGGAAAGATCCAGGGAGAGTTCCTTCGCCTTGAGGATCAACGAGGAGCGGCCAGAAAGTTCCGATACGAGAATCTTGCGCTCGTTTCCCACGCGAGTCGGATCGATGTGCTCATAGGTCCTTGGGTTTTTCATCACCGCGTTGACATGGACCCCACCTTTATGGGCGAAGGCGCTGCTTCCGACAAACGGTTGATTCGCCTGTTGCGCTAGGTTGCTGATTTCAGCGACATACCGGGAGGTATCAGCCAGCTCCTTAAGCTTGGCATCCGGCAGGCAGTCGAGCCCTAGCTTCAGCTTGAGGATGGCGACGATGGCAATCAGATCCGCGTTGCCACACCGTTCGCCATAACCGTTGATGGTTCCCTGCACGTGTTGACAACCAGCCTGGATGGCGGCAATGGCATTGGCCACCGCCATGCTGGAATCATTATGCGTGTGGATGCCTAATGGCACGCGCAGCTGTGTCTTTAGAATCTGAACGACCCTGCTGACTTCATGAGGCAAGCTGCCACCGTTTGTGTCGCACAAAACGATGGTCTGCGCGCCGCCGTCAATGGCAGCGCGAAGGGTCTTGAGGGCGTAGGAGGGATTGTCCTTATAACCGTCGAACCAGTGTTCGGCGTCGTAAATGACCGTTCGTCCTCGGCGAGTCAGAAAGCAAACCGAGTCAGCGATGATCTT